>NZ_JBFUFC010000084.1:0-16205 GCF_056403635.1 Microbacterium sp. P2_F9
CGACGAGCGCCGCGCGCGCGGCGACCCCCACCATCCCGCCCACGACGACGAGACCGAGCGTGCGCGCATCGATCCGGACCGGCATGCCCTCACCATATGGCGGCCGAGGCATGTTCCCCGGCATCATCGCCGTGGGCGCGGCACAGCGTTGCCTCAGCGCCCCGCTTTCACCCCCAGCAGTCGCCGAATCGCCGTCTCGGGAGCCACGGTGAGATCGAGAAGCTCTCCCCGGGCGTATTTCGTGAAGATGCGTGGGTCGATGTAGCTGGCGCGTGCCACCACCGCGGTGTTGCCGAGGGCGGCCGCCGTCGCACGGGCCGCGAGCCGCGCCGCCTGACTGCGATCCGTCGAGGTTTCCGCCGGGCCGATCCGCGCCAGCGCCTCGGCGGCGAGGATCGTGCCCCGCAGGGTGCGGAAGTCCTTCGCGGTGAAGGCTCCTCCGGTGAGCGCGTGCACGTGCGCGTTCACCTCCGCGGGCGTGAGCGGGACGCGGCGGCGCCCGTCGAGGTACGACAGGAGCGGCAAACGGGGGTGCCCGACAGCGAGGTCGGCGATCGCCGCCGCGAGATCCGGATCCTCGATCTCGAGCCGTGCGCGCTGCCCGCTCTTGGCCGGGAAGGACAGCGTGACGACGGATGCCTCGACCGCGGCATCCCCGCGCTGCAGCGTGGTCAGACCGCGACTGCCGTGGCGCTCCAGGTATCTTGACGAGCCGACCCGAGGAGCCGCGGAGTCGAGAAGCCGGAAGGCGACCGCGAGCACCCGGTCCTTTTCGAGGCCGGTGCCGCGGAGGGCGACCGTCACCCGCCTGCGCGCCGCCGGCAGGGCCTCAGCGAGCGCGAGCGCCCGCGCGTACTTGCCGCGGTCTCGGCGCTGCCGCCACCGCGGGTGGTAGAGGTATTGGCGGCGGCCGGCGGCATCCGTTCCCACCGCCTGGATGTGCGCGAGCGGATCCGCCGCGATCCACACGTCCACCCACGCGGGCGGGATCACCAGCGCGTGGATCCGTTCCCGGTCCCGACGTGATGCGGGCGAACCGTCGGGTGCGAGATAGCGGAATCCCGACCCCGCTCGCACTCGGCGAAGACCCGGGTCATCGTTGGGGCTGACCCGGACGAGCCGTCCGCGTCTGTGCTCCGTGGGGCTCAATGGCTGCGGAGCATGGCGATCAGCTCGGCCTTCCGCTTGCCCGAGTAGCCGCGGAGGCCGATCTCCTTGGCCCGCGTGCGGAGCCGCTCGACCGTCCAGTCGTCATAGTCTCCGGATTCGCCGCCGCGGCGGCCGACAGCAGCTCGTCCGTCGCGGGCCGCGGCGTTCGAGATGCGGGCGGCCTTCTCCTTCGACGCTCCGTCGTCGCGCAGCTCCTCGTACAGCTCGGGGTCCTTCAGACTGTTCGATCCGCGCCCTTTCGGCATGGCATCCTCCTGCGTGCGCTGTTCGCTACACGGCGAGGGTAGGCGGGAAGGGAGCCGCGAGTGCAGGGGATTGACACTCGATCGTGCGGTCGCTATCCCGTGCAGAGCGCACTCCGGGGTCGGTTCGGGCGGCGGTGGCGGTTAGCCCACTGACCGGCGGTCGTCAAGCCCCTGCCCGTCTGCGGGGGCCGATGCGAACGTTGAGTCTCACGTCGGACCTAGGCACCTCGCCACGAACGGCCGACTGAGAAGGAGAACTCCCGTGAATATCGCGCTGATCATCATCATCGTCGTGGCCGTCGTCCTCGCCATCATCGGCGGGCTGAACTCGGCCCTGAGCTGGCTGCTGTGGGTTGCGATCATCGCTGCCGTCATCGCGCTGATCGTCTTCCTCTTCCGGGTCATCGGCGGCCGAAACCGCGTCTGACCCCAGCCTGAGCCCCCGAGAGGGCAGAAGCGCGACCCCAAACGCGCTTCTGCCCTCTCGGCTTTTGTGTGCTCGAACCGCTACAGGTGCGCGGCGGCGTACGCCTGCAACGCGTCCCGCACGAACTCGGCGCCATCCTGGCCGCCGTAGTTCTGCGCGAAGCGCGGGTCCGCGACATACATCTCGCCGAGGCCGAGCAGGTATCCCTTGAGATCCCCACCCGGTGTTCCCGCCGGCGTGCCGGGGATGCCGGTCAGCCAATCGACGTGCCGCTGCGCGAGCGCCTGCGCTTCATCGCCGGCCGGGTCGATCCCCCGCTCGGCCGCCGAGACCCAGTCCTTGCCGAGCAGCTCGACACGGGACTTCCACGCCGCCTTCTGCGCGGCATCCATCCCCCGCCACCAGCGGTCGCTGTCGGCGTAGGCCTTCTTTCCCCAGCGCTGTTCGACTTCGTCCTGGTACTGCGTGTGATCGAAGCCGTCGAACATGTTCTCTGCCATCAGTCGTTCACCTCCCTTCAATGTGGTGATCGTCGATTCGACCGACACGATCTGCCGTGCCAGCCGGTCCTGCTCCTGTCGCAGCCAGGCGAGGTGACCCTCGAGGGCGTGCTCCTCGGAGGTCTCGCGGTCGATCACCTCGGCGATCTGCGGCAGGCCGAGGCCGAGGTCGCGCAGCAGCAGGATCCGCTGCAGACGCACCAGAGCCGTGCCGTCGTAGCGGCGGTAGCCGTTGCCACCCACACTCGACGGGGGCAGCAGCCCGATGTCGTCGTAGTGCCGCAGCGTGCGGCTCGTCGTGCCGGTGATCTTCGCGATCTGCTGGATCGACCACTCCATGCGCTTCCTCCTGTCCTCTCTGTCCACGGTAAAGGTTGACGTTGCGTCAAGGTCAAGTCTTCCCTCTTGACTAACTCGCGATATATCGTGTTATGCTCTGGATACGCGATATATCGCGAACTCAGTCATCAACCCCAGGAGTACTCCCATGACCCTCGAAAAGTGGATCATCCAACCAGGTGAGACGCGCGTCATCGACATCGAGACCGTCCGCAAGCTCAAGGTCAGCCTGGTCGGCGGCCAGATCGACGTGGTCGCACACGACGAGCCCGGCGCGCGCATCGAAGTGCACAGCGTCACGGGCAAGGACCTCCGCATCGAGGTCACCGGCGATGTCGTCGAGATCGACCACCCCCAGCTGCGCTGGGACAACTTCCTCGAGGTGTTCAAGAACTTCGGGTCGGGCGGGCCGAAGACCGAGATCAGCGTCGCCGTCCCCCGCGATGTCGCGCTCACCCTCGGCGTCGTGTCGGCCAGCGCGCTGGTCTCGGGCATCCGCAGCGACGTCCGCCTCAACACCGTGTCGGGCGACATCATCGCCGACAGCCTGATCGGCGACATCTCGGTGAACGCCGTCTCGGGCGACGTGCAGATCCGCGAGCTGGCCGGCGCCCTGAGCGCCAACAGCGTGTCCGGCGACGTCGCAGCGACCGGCGCCCTGCGCAAGGCGACGATCGACACCGTATCGGGCTCGATCCTCGTGGATTCCACCGGAGAAGTGAGCGCGGTCAGCCTGAACACGATCAGCGGCAGCGGCACGGTCCGCCTCGACGAGGGTCTCCCCGCCAACTACGTGGTGCACAGCGTCAGCGGCCGACTGCAGGTCGACGGTGTCGTGCGCTCCGGCATGAGCGGATTCACCACCAACTACGCCGGCTCGATCGGCGAGCTGAGCGGGCGCTTCGTCGACGTCCGGGCCAACTCGGTCTCGGGCAACCTCACTGTGCTGCGTCGCACCCCGGTGCCCGCGCCGGACGCTGCGAACGACGAAGAGGAGGAGTGGTGATGACCCCCGTCTTCTCCCACGGCGATCTGCGCCTGTACCTGCTCAATCTCCTCGACGAGGGCCCACGGCACGGCTACGACATCATGCAGGCGCTCTCCGATCGCACCGGGGGCACCTACACGCCCAGCGCGGGCACGATCTACCCGCGCCTGGCGAAGCTCGAAGAAGAGGGTCTCGTCAGCAAGTCGGTGGACGGACGCAAGACGGTCTACGCGATCACCGCGGCCGGGCACGCCGAGGTCGAAGCGCGCGCGGGTGAGCTCCAGGGCATCGAGGCCGGCCTCGCCGATTCGGTGCGGCTCATCGCCGACGAAGTGCGCGGCAGCGTGCGCGACGCCATGAAGAGCCTGCGCGCCGACCTCGCCGCCGCCGCACAGGACGAGCGGGCCGGTCGCACCGGAACCACCCGGACCGAGGCCACCTACACCTCAGGCGCCCCGGCTGCGGACGACCCCCGTGTGCTGAGCCGAGACCAGCTGCACCGCGCCGAGTCCGTGGTGGCGGAGTTCCGGGCGCGGGTGCGCAGTGATCTGCGCACGCACGTCGCCCGCGGCGGCGGGCTCGCGGCATCCGTCATCGACGATCTCGAGGGTGCACTGGACACTGCCGCACGGGCGGTCACGCGCGCCCTGCGCTGACCCGCAGACGACTTCGACGCGAGGGGGTCTCGCCGGCGGATCAGGCCGGCCAGATCTCCTCGTCGTCCGTGATGGGCTCACCCAGCGGGACGACCAGGATGGGGCGCTGCTGCCGGTGCGCGAGTCGCGCCGCCACCGAGCCGGTGAAGAACTCGCGGATCGACTCACCGATCCCGCGGCGGCGGGTGCCCACGACGATGAGCCGCGCATCCACGTCGTCGGCGAGGTGCTTCATCGCCAGGGCGGGATCGCCGACGAGCTGACGGATGCTCCAGGTGATCCCCGACCCGTCGAGGACCGCGGTCGCCGTGGTCGTCACGGCCGACAGGTCGGCCTCGCCCCCGGTGAGGTTCATGTCGATGGGCGCCGAGTGCACGTACCCGTCGGGATCTTCATAGGTCACGAAGCGCGTCACGTCGACGTGGGCGATCAGCAGGGGGGCGCCGAACAGCCGCGCGTAGCGCGCCGCCTCCTTGAGCACCCGGGTGGGCTGCTCCGGGATGACCCCGACGATGACGGCGCCATGAGCGGCGGCATCTGCGGCAGCTTCCGCGTCGATGGTTTCGGATGYCTCGTCGGCCATAAGCGCCATCGCCCCTTTTCGCGCCGGTATGGGAGCCGCCGGCCACCGGAAGCTCCGTGTTATTCTGAATGCTACTCTTACCGGCTTCCAGCCGGATCGTGACTGCCCGGGCTACATACTGCGGGATGCCCGCGCACAGAAGCCCGCGGCTCTTAAAAATGAGGGGGTCTCGCATGGGTCGTGGCCGTCAGAAGGCAAAGCACACCAAGATCGCGCGCGAACTCAAGTCCTACAGCCCGAGCGTGAACTACACCGCGCTCGAAAAGGAACTGGGCCACCCCGACGAGGATGCCTACGTCGACAAGTGGGCAGATCAATACGCCGACGAGTACGAGGACGAGAAGGCGTAGCAGCCTCTTCGATCAGGCGACAGTCGCTCCGGCGCTCTTCTTGCGCGCCTGGCGTTACGCCGCGGCCGCCTGCTTGCGCGCGCGACGCGCGTTCCACCACGTCCAGAACTTCGCAAGCTGCCGTTTGAGCCAGCCGGAGATGCGCCGAGCCCAGTGGAACTCGGTGCCGAGGATCCCCAGCCCCAGGAACACGGTGAGCCAGCCGGGGCCGGGCAGCGCCAGCAGCAGCAATCCGGCCAGAGTCAATGCCCCACCCACGACGCCGACCGTGATGCGATAGGCCAGGTTGAAGCGCGGGTGCTCCGCGACCCAGGCGCGCATTCGCGCCATCATCCGCACGACCGGCCGATCGGGCTGCTCCGCGGCCGTGATCTCGGCGCTGAYTGCGCCTTCGAGATCGGTCGGGTTCGGCATCCTCCGACGCTAACACGATATATCGTGATCTTCCTGGGAGTTGCGGCGGACTGAATCACGACCAGGGACCGTGCCGGGACTCCCATTCGTCCTCGAGGGTGTGCGGTCGCGCCACGACGAAACTGGCCGGGATCGCCACCGCGATCACGCCGGCGATGATCCACAGCGGCACGGTCCATGAGTCGGTGAGGCCGTGGATGATGCCGATCCCGACCGGGAACAGGGCGACGATGCTGTAGCCGATGCTCTGCACGAAGCCGCTCAGAGCGACGGCACCCTCGTGCGTCCGCGAGCGAAGGCCGATCAGCACCAGAGTGAGCGGGAACAGCAGGGGCGCAATTCCCACGAGCACCACCCAGAGCCAGGGGGCAGCCGCTGGGGCGAAAAGCAGGCCCGCGATGCCCGCGAAGCCCGCCGTGACCGCGATCGCGAACAGCAGTCGCACCGCGTTGTAGCGCGAGACGAGGAGCGGAACGGCGAGGGATGCCGGCAGACCCATCGCGGCGAAGAGCGAAAGGAGCTGCCCTGCCTGAGCCGGCGTGACCCCGGCCGTGTCGATGAGCAGCGTCGGCAGCCACGCGAACGACGTGTATGCGATGGTGCCCGACACCGAGAACGAGATCGTGAGCGCCCAGACGAGTGGAAGCCGCCACAGCCTGCCGAACACGCGGGGGTTGGCCGTCTCGATGTCCTCGGCACTCGCGCCGGCGCGTTCGCGCACCAGCAGCATCACCCACGGGATGATCGCGAGCACCGCGAAGACCGCCCACATGCCGAGCGAGAGCCGCCAGCCGGCCGTGTCGGCGATGGGGACGGCGACGAGCGGCGGCCCGAACGACGCGACGGCCATCGTCGTCGAGTAGATCGTGGTCATCAGGCCGATTCGATCGGGGAAGTACTTCTTCACGAGCGGCGGGAGCAGCACATTGCCGACGCCGACGGCCGCGAAGATCACTGCCGTCGACCCGAGCAGGGTCCAGGCATCGACGGCCAGTCCGCGTGCGGACATGCCGATCACGGCGACGACCATCGCCGCCACCGCCAGCCGCTCGAGGCCGAACCGACGCTCCAGTCGCGGCGTGAGCAGGCCGAAGATGGCGTAGCAGACCGGCGGCGCCGAGCCGATCAGTCCCACGATCGCGGGCGGCACCGGGAAGTCCGCCTGAATGTGGTCGAGCACCGGAGAGAGGGATGCCACAGCCGACCGCAGCGAGAAGGCGAACAGGACGATGCCGACCACGGCGAGTGCCCGGCCCTGCCATAACGGACGTGCCGGTGCGGAGCTCACCTTTCGAGCCTAGGGGTGAGCTCTTTCGAGGTGGTCCCCCGCACGATCGAGTCGGTCGCCGCAGCCGCGCCCGGCGTCACGTCGAGGCGCGGACCACCAGCTCCACGGCCGCCCGCGACGGGACCGCGGGAGGCACATCGAGGTCGACCCAGTTCACGAGCAGCTCAGCGCACATGCGGCCGAGCTGATCGGGGTGGTGATCGAGGGCGGTGATCCCCGGCGTGACGTAGCGGTATGGCGTGCTGTCGGTCGCCGCACAGAGCAGAACGGATGCGCGGCGCTCGCGGAGGACATCGAGCACGGCCAGGGCGGCGCCATCGGGCACGCTGACGATCGCGTCGGGCGGCGAGGCTGCGTCCAGCAGCTCCACCGCTGCCCGCGCCACTTCCGCGGGGTCGGCGGTGAAGGCGGTATGGCGCACCATCGTCGAGACCCCCCGCGCTTCGCACCAGCCGGTGTAAGCCTCGGCGGTGCGCAATCCCCACGACGAGTTGGTGCCGGCCCCCAGGAACGCGGGGCGGTGTGCGCCTCGGCTTTCGAGGTGGTCGAGGAGCAGGCCGACCGCCTCGCGATGATCCGGCTCGACGACGACGATCGACCCGCCGTCCTGTGACAGCAGCCGCTCACTCGAGATGATGGGCAGGCCGCTGCGTACGAGGTCAGCCACATGCGGGTCGTCCGACAGCGGGTCCACGAGGAGCACGCCGTCGACCGCGTCGAGGCGCACCTCATCATCGCGTCCGGCAGCGAGGATCGTCAGGGAGCAGCCCGCCTCCCGGGCGGCCTGGGCGGCACCGAACACGAACCGCATGTAGTACTCGAGGAGCCCGACTCGATGCGGCAGGTAGACCCCGAGCACCCCGCTCCTGCCCCGACGGAGGTGTCTGGCGACGACGTTGGCGCGGTATCCCAGGCTCTCGGCGACGGCGCGCACCCGGTCGCGGGTCGAGACCGAGATCCGTCCCGAGCCACTGAGCGCGGCGGAGGCGGTGGTGCGCGAGACTTCGGCCGCGCGGGCCACATCGAGGAGGGTCACTGGCTGCTGGCTCATGGCGCCCTCATCGTAGATGCCGAGATTCGTTGCAGGATCGCTCGGGTTCTCCTACACTCGCAGATGCGGGATCGATTCCGCAATCCCCCCGCGCTGCGCGCGACCACACTCGTAAGGAAGCGACATGATCGACGTCGTCGAAGCATCCATCAGCGACTTGCGCGCCGCGCTGGAGTCCGGAGCCACGACGGCAGTGGCACTCCTGCGGGCATACCGGGCGCGCATCGACGCGTACGACACGAGCGGGACACCGACCGCGCTCAACGCGGTGGTCGTCCTCAACCCGGACGCAGACGCGGAAGCCGCGGCATCCGACGAACGGCGCGCGCGTGGCGAAGAGTTCGGCCCCCTCGACGGCATCCCCTACACCGCGAAGGACAGCTTTCTCGTGAAGGGCCTCACGGCTGCGGCAGGCAGTCCCGCCTTCGCGGCGTTGGTGGCACAGCACGATGCCTTCATCATCGAGCGACTGCGCGCCGCCGGCGCCATCTGCATCGGCTTGACGAACATGCCGCCGATGGCCAACGGCGGGATGCAACGCGGTGTGTACGGCCGGGCCGAGAGCCCGTATAACGCCGCCTACCTCACCGCCCCGTTCGGATCGGGCTCGTCGAACGGTTCGGGCACCGCCACCGCCGCCAGCTTCGCGGCGTTCGGTCTCGGATCCGAGACCTGGTCCAGCGGGCGCGGTCCCGCCTCGAACAACGCACTCTGCGCCTACACACCGACGCGTGGTCTCATTTCGTGTCGTGGGCTGTGGCCGCTGGTCCCCACGCAGGATGTGCCGGTGCCGCACGCGCGCACCATGCGCGATCTGCTCGAAGTGCTCGACATCATCGTCACCGACGACGAGCAGCCGGCCGGGGACTTCTGGCGGTCGCAGCCCTGGATCGAGATTCCGGCCACCTCTGCGCAGCGCCCGGCGTCCTATCCGGCGCTCGGCATCGATGACCGGGCCGAGGCGAGCGCCGCACTGGGCGGGAAGCGCTTCGGGGTCCCCCGGATGTACATCAACCGCGACGCGGAGGCAGGCACCGGACCGAACCCTGGGATCGGCGGCCCGACAGGTCAGCGCATCGCGACGCGCCCGTCCATCATCGATCAGTGGGAGCAGGCTCGCGTCGCGCTCGAGGCCGCGGGCGCCGCTGTGGTCGAAGTGGACTTCCCGGTGGTCTCCAACTACGAGGGTGACCGCCCCGGCGCGCCGACGATCGCCGCCCGCGGCTTGGTGTCACCCGCGTACCTGGAGCAGGAGATCCTGGACCTGTGCGCATGGGCGTGGGACACGTTCCTGCGGCTCAACGGCGACCCGGCGCTGAACACGCTGGCAGCCGTCGACGGCGCGACGATCTTCCCCCCGCCGACGGGCGCCCTTCCCGACCGATACACCGGCTTCGACGACGACATCGCCGTGTATCCCGACTGGGTTCGCGAGCACCCGGACGCGAGACTCGACGATATGGATCGCCTGCCGGATGGGCTGCGGGGCCTGGACGCGACGCGGCACGTCGACCTCGACGACTGGATGCGGCGGAACGAGCTGGATGCGGTGGTCATGCCGACCGTGGCGGATGTCGCGCCGGCGGACATGGACGTGAACCCCGAGTCCGCCGACATCGGGTGGCGCAACGGCGTGTGGGTCGCCAACGGCAACCTTGCGATCCGCCATCTCGGCATCCCGACGGTGACCGTTCCGATGGGCACGATGAGCGACATCGGGATGCCGGTCGGCTTGACGTTCGCCGGGCGCGCTCACGACGACGTGGCTCTGCTCCGGTTCGCTGCCGCCTTCGAAGCACTGCAGCCGCGCCGCACCGCACCTCCGCGAACGCCCGCACTGTGACCCCCGCCCGGTGATCACCCGCAGCCTCGGCTAGCCGGCAGACGGGCCCGACGTCCGTGCGACAAGGAGATCGCGCAGTTGCCGCACCACCGCGGGCACGGCCCCTCGGCGGCAGACGAACGACGTTCTTCGGTATCCGAGATCCTGGACCGCCGGGCGCAGGACAACGGGAAAGCGCCGATCCACGGCGGCTTCGGTGGTCAGCGTGCAACCCAGTGCCTCGCCGACCAGCCCGTGGATCATGTTCAGATCGTCGGTGCGCATCAGCACCCGGGGATCGAAGCCGACGGAGCGACACACCCGGCGCAGCACACGATCCGACGCTTCGCTCTCGTTCCGGCTGCACACCCAGTCGACGTCGGCGAGCCGTGAGAAGTCCAGGACTCTTGACTGCGCCAGCTCGCTGGAAGCTGCGACGAGAATGCCGTACCGCTCTTCGAGCAGGACCGTGAGATCGAGGTCCGCGGAGGTGAAGGCCGGGTCACCGGCGGAATCGTAGATCAGTCCCGCGTGCACCTCGCCCTCGCGCAGCATTCGCACGACGTCGGTCGGCTCGGCTTCGACGACCTCCACCCGTACCGACGCGGTGGCCCGCAGTTCCCGGATCGTGGCCGGGAGCATCCGCGAGCCCACCGACGCGAAGGTTCCCACCCTGAGCGTGCTGAGGCCGGCATCGCGTTGTGCCGCCACCAGGCGTTCGGCTTGCGCCAGCCGGGCCAGGATCTGCTCCGCCTCGGTGGCCAGCGCCTCGCCGAGCGGCGTCAGGCGGGCCCCACGGCGATCGCGTTCGACGAGCGAGGCGGCGACCTGGCGCTCGAGTGCCTTCAGATGGTGCGCGATCGTCGGAACCCCGTAGCCCAGCGCGTTTCCGGCCCGGGTAAGGGACCGCTCGTCCCGGATCGCCAGCAGGACACGCAGCTGCTGCGGCTGAAGCATGGAATACATTGTATGACGCTTCCCCATAGTTCCTGATATTCCCTCAGAGTCACCACGTCAATACTCTGGAGTGCGTGCCGAACATAGAGGACCTGAGCACCCAGCAAAGGACGCCGTATGCGGACGCCCTCCGGTCGCTGGCAGCGCGAGACTGGCAGCGGCTGCATGTGCCCGCTCACCAGGGCGCCGCCACCAACGCGCCCGGCATCGCGGAGCTCTTCGGCAGTGAGATCCTCGCGATGGACTTCCCGATGAGCGTCGTGAACATCGACCAGCAATCGTGGCAGGCCTCAGCGCCKGGTCACGCCTCGCCGCTCAGTCAGGCACAGGCGCTGGCCGCCGAGGCATGGGGCGCACGCCGCACATGGTTCCTCACGAACGGCGCTTCGGGAGGCAACCACATTGCGACCATGGTCGCTCGTGCGCTCGGCCCGACCGTCATCGTGCAGCGCAGTGTGCACTCCAGTGTCATCGACGGCATCTGTCATGCGAGCCTCGAACCCCACTTCGTCCAGCCCGCCGTCCACCGGGGGCTCGGGGCCGCGCTCGGACTCACGGCCGCTCAGATCGAACAGGCCTTGAGCGACACCCCCGGAGCCGCCGCCGTCGTCATCGTCAGCCCGAGCTACTTCGGCACGGTTGCCGATGTCGCCGCGATCGCTCGCGTCGCGCACGCCCACTCCATCCCGCTGATCGTGGACGAGGCGTGGGGCGCGCACTTCGGGATGCACCCGGGGTTGCCGCACAACGCACTCAGGGCAGGTGCCGACCTCGTCGTCTCCAGCACGCACAAGGGGGCCGGGTCCCTCACCCAGTCGGCGATGCTGCACCTGGGCGACGGCCCGCACGCTGAGCGCCTGGAACCGATCGTCGACCGCACCGTGCGCTCCTATCAATCCACCAGCTGCAGCGCGATCCTCCTCGCGTCGCTCGACCTCACCCGGCACCACCTCGTCACCCGCCCGGATGCGATCGCGCAGGCGCTCGAATCCGCGAGCCGCATCCGGGCCGGCTTGTCCGCCAGCAGCCGCTTCCGCGATGCAGAGGTCGACCTCCGACTGAGTCCCGACACCGTTGCGACCGACCCCCTGAAGGTGGTCGTCGATGTCCGCGCGGCCGGAATCACGGGCAACGAAGCCCAGCACCTTCTCATCGCCGAGCACGGGATCTACGCCGAGCTCGCCACCCCCGCTGCGCTGGTGATCATGATCGGCGCGAGCTCACCCGCCGACGCCGACCGCCTGCTCAACGCGTTGGAGAACCTCCCGGTCCTGCACCAGTCCCCCCCGGCCACGCTGGCACTGCCGGATCCTGGCCCCCGCGTGCTCAGCGTGCACGAAGGCTTCTTCGCGCCGACCGAGCTCGTCACGGCCGAGAATGCTGTCGGCCGGGTCTCTGCGGATTCCCTCGCGGCCTACCCTCCCGGCATCCCGAATGTTCTCCCGGGCGAGATGCTCACCGCCGACGTCGTCGCGTACCTGCGCGCCATGGGCGCGGCACCATCCGGGTTCGTCCGGGGTGCCGTCGACCCCAGACTGGATCAGTTCCGCGTCGTCGCGTGACACTTCGGGGTCTCGCTCACAGCGGCGAGACGACCCTCCCCGTGCCATACCCGCGCGCGTCCAGCATGTGCCCCATGCGCTTGATCGTGCGGAGGTTGATGAGGCTCTGGCGCACCTCGAGCGAGGGCATGGTCGAGCCCATCCACGTCTCCAGGCGCCGGAACTCCTCCATCGATCGACTCGTCGTGGTGAAGATCAGATTGGCGTCACCGGTCACACTGACGCACAGCCGCAGCTGCGGCAGCGTGCGCAGCTGCGTGCTCACGGCCGGCAGCTCCGCGGGGCGCACGCTGGTCAGCCAGGTGCATTCGATGGGCCAGCCCGACACGGCCGCGCACGTATCGCACCGGAGGATGATCTCGCCGCTCGTGAGCAGCTGGGTGAGATAGCGTCCCGCGGTCGCGGGTGTGAGCTCGAGCAGCCGGGCGACCTCGGCGGCGGAAATCCGCGGATTGATGACGAGCAGGCGCATCATGGCGGTCTTGACCTCCTCAGGGAGGGGCACTGATCGCTCGGTCGGCGGCTTTCCGCCCGCGGCCGTGAGCGCGCGCTCACGAGCGTCGAGGGCACCCGGCCGCCAATCCGATCCCTCGGCATAGAGTTCAGTGATGACGCGGGTGCGCGTGTCGGTGACGCCGCGTCGCTGACTCAGCTCGTCGAACACGAAGCCGCCGAGGTCCGTGAGGCTGGGGAAGCGCACGGTGGTGAGGAAGTCGCTCGGACCGGGGTTTGCGAGGATCGTCAGCACCCGGGGATCGTCGCGCATCCATTCCGCCAGCCGCGCACGATGCTTGGGGGTGCAGCTCACGTCGACGAGCGCGGTGACTCCGTTGCGGTGGCTCATCGCGGGGTAGGCGACCAGCCACGCGATGCCGTGCTCMGAGAGCCGGGACCACCGCGCCGACACGGCCGAAGGTGACAGGCCGAGGATCTCACCGGCAGTCGCCCAGCTCACGCGGGGAGCGACCTGAAGCAAATGGATCAGCTTCAGATCCACCTCGTCGACGATGGCTGCGCTCGGATCCATCGCGCACACCTCCATCGGTGAAAGAAACCAGCGCGGCCGTGCTCCGGCCTGCACATTTCCGCGGTCTGCAAGGCGACGCGCTCGTCATCTCCGAGAGTAGTCCCGCAATCGTTCGAAGGAGAATCATGGATGCACTCGCCCTGGCGCATGCGCAGCGCGACGATCTCGTCCGCCTGCGGCACGCCCTCCACGCCTTCCCCGAGATCGGCCTGGACCTGCCGCGTACGCAGGCGCATGTGCTCGCAGAACTCGCCGACCTCGGCCTCGAGATATCGACGGGGACGGACTGCACCTCGGTGACGGCCGTTCTGCGCGGCACAGCTCCCCGCCGGGGCGATGAGGCTCCGGCCGTGCTGCTGCGCGCCGACATGGACGCGCTCTCCGTACGCGAGGCGACCGGCCTCGAATGGGCATCGACCATCCCCGGGGCGATGCATGCGTGCGGACACGATCTGCACACCTCCATGCTCGTGGGCGCCGCCCGCATCCTTGCCGCGCACCGCGACGAGCTCGCGGGCGACGTCGTGTTCATGTTCCAGCCCGGCGAGGAGATGCACGACGGTGCTGCCGTCATGATCCGGGAGGGGGTGCTGGATGTCGCCGGCCCGCGCGTGCGCGCGGCACTGGGTCTGCACGTCATGTCGACCGGCATGCGCCGTGGCGGCTTCACCGCGCGTGGCGGCGTCATGATGGCCGCCGCGGACGGATTCCGGGTCTTGGTGCGCGGTCGCGGCGGCCATTCCTCGGCGCCGCACCAGGCCGTGGACCCCATCACTATCGCGGCCGAGATGATCCTCGCGCTGCAGACGTACGTGACGCGTCGCTTCAGCGTATGGGACAGCGTCGTCATCGGCGTCGGCGGGGTTCGCGCGGGCGACCTGGCTGCGCCGAACGCGATCCCCGAGGAGGCCGAGTTCACCATTTCGGTGCGGTCGTGGTCAGTTGCGTCACGCGCGGCGGTCGCCGAGGCGATCACCCAAGTCGTCGAAGGCATCGCGGCGGCGCACGGAGCCGCCGCCGATGTCGAGTGGTTGAACGGCTACCCGGTCACCGTGACCGATGAGGATGAGACGCGGTTCGCYGCCGAGACCATCGACACGCTGCTCGGACCGGACACCTTCGAGCCGATGACCGACCCGCTCGGAGGCTCCGAAGACTTCTCGCGTGTGCTCGCGCTGGTGCCCGGCACGTTCGTGATGATCGGCGCCACACCGATCGGCCTCGACCCCCGCAGCGCGGCGCCCAACCACAGTCAGTACGCCGTGTTCGACGACGAGGTGCTCCCGATCGGGGCGGCCGTCTATGCCGAGTTCGCCTGGCGGCGGCTCCTCGCGTTCGACGAGAGCGCCGCGGTCGCAGCATCCGCTTCGTCCCTCAATGCTCCCCTTTCCCCCGTCCTATCCCACTAACACAACAGAAGGTGATTCAACGATGACCACCACCATCGGTCCGCGCGGCGACACGTCGCGCGCAGAGTCCACGGCCCCTGGGCTGACGGCGCGTCAGCGCGCAGAAGCACGACGATCGCTCGTCGGCACGGGCGTCGGCAACGCCTTGGAATGGTTCGACTGGTCGATCTACGCGACCTTCGCGCCATTCTTCGCGGCGAGTTTCTTCGATCCCGAAGATCCGACATCGGCTTTCCTGGCAGCGCTCGTGGTCTTCGCCGTGGGATTCATCGCACGTCCGGTGGGCGCGATCGTGTTCGGTCGCATGGGCGACCGGCTCGGGCGCAAGAAGGCCCTGTCGATCACCGTCACGCTCATCGCGATCGGCGCCCTCATGATCGGCGTCTCACCCACCTACGCCATGGTCGGCGTGTGGGCCTCGGTCTTCCTGGTCACCGCACGCCTCGTGCAGGGGCTGGCGTATGGCGCCGAGCAGCCGACGGCGGGCGCCTACCTCTCGGAGCGGGCCCCGGCCAACCGTCGCGGACGGTGGGCTTCCCTCGTCTACGCGTCGGGCACCATCGGAGTGGTCGCGGGCTCGGGCCTGGGCGTCGTGCTGTCGGCCACGCTGGGCAAGGACGCGATGTTCGAGTGGGGCTGGCGGATTCCCTTCCTCGTGGCCGGTCTCGGTGGCCTGTTTGCGATCTGGATCCGTCGCCGCATGCTCGAGACCGAGCAGTTCACCGAGGAGATCAAGTACGCCGCGGCCGGAGCTGAGAAGCCCCACCTGTGGCGCGACATGTGGACCATGCGCCGTTCCGTGCTGCGGGTGATCGGCATGAGTGTGGGTCTCACGGTCGCTTACTACTACTGGGTCGTCGCGGCCTCCAGCTACTCGATCGCCATCCTCGGCGCCGACCCCGGCGCGGTGCTGTTGGCGTCGATCCTCGCCAACGTGGTCTTCATCGGCGTCGTGCCGCTGTGGGGCATCCTTTCGGACCGCATCGGACGCCGACCCGTCATGCTGATCGGCATCGTCGGAACCGCGGTGCTGATCTTCCCGCTGTCGTCCCTCATCGACGGCGACCCCGTGCACCTGTTCGTCGCCGTCACGATCGCGTGCATCTTCATCGCGGCGCCGTGTGCCGTCGGGCCGGCGGTGAACGCGGAATTGTTCCCCACCCGGGTCCGTACCGCGGGCGCAGCCATTGCGACGGCCGTCGCAATCTCGCTGTTCGGTGGAACCGCCCTCTACCTGCAGACCTGGCTCAGCACCACGGTGGGTTCGTGGGCGTTCCTCGTCTACGTCCTCGTGCTGCTCGTTGTCACGGGGCTGACGATCGCCTTCATGCCGGAGACGAAGGGCCGCATCCTCAACGACGACACCGCCGTGTTCACCCGGGAGGCGTGACTCCCAGCTGGGCCCACGGCGCGGGGC
>NZ_JBFUFC010000085.1:0-15954 GCF_056403635.1 Microbacterium sp. P2_F9
GATCACCGGAGCGATCTGCATGGCCAGCCCGGTCATCCCCGAGACCTTGCCCCGCTGGTGGGCGGGCAGTCGGTCGGCCTGCCAGTTGCCGATCGACCCACCCACCGTGTTCCACCCCATAGTGGAGAGCACCCATCCCGCGGCGAGCACGATGAGATTGGGGGCGAGCGCCATCGTCGGAACGGCGATGAGGCCGAGGACGACACMGATGACGGTGAACGGACGTCGGCGACCCCACCGAGACCGAGTGCGGTCGCTCAGGATGCCGGTGAGCGGTGCGACGACGAGCGTCGCCGCCGAGCCGATCCCGAGCATGTAGCCGAGGATGTCGGCCCTTCCGGGGGCGAGCTGGTCGAGTCGTACGGCGAGAGAGTATGACATCGGCACGATCATCGCCATGCCGGTCCCGAAAGTCGCCGCCACCAGCAGGATGATCCCCCACACCGGCACGGGTGACAGCTCGGCTGGTCGGGGGACTGCCGCGGTCGGCTCGGCGATTGGGGGCTGCGCCAGCGCCGTATTCGCGGGGACGACGCGGGGCTCGTCGTCGGCGCCGATGGGCTCGTCTTCGTCAGCGAGGCGAGTCATGCGTGCTCCAAGGCGCGAGGTCGGACTCGCCCGCTCAGGCGAGCACGCCTCGACGCGCGACCTCACCCAGCCACGCGAGGCTGGAGTGCTGCAGGGTGATCACCCGGGTCACGTCGAACTCGAAGCATGTTTCGATCATGCGGCGGTAGTGCGCCAGTTCCGCGCGAGAGATGTGCCCGGGGATGGGCTCGATACGAGACCACTCGATGCCGAAGCGGTAGCTGTTCGGGCCTGCGGCAGCGAGGAGGGAGATGTCGTCCCGATATCGGTGATAGCTGTCGACTGCGTCGCCGGACAACTCAATGCCAGGCGTGATCTGCTCGCGCGCCCACCAGTCGCTGTTGATGTTGTTGCCTTCGATCTGGTGCGGGGCCGTCGCAGCCCCCCACAGGAACCTGTCTGGGAAGTTCGYCACCATTGATCTCTTCCTCCGAGTTCGCGTCGTGACAACCGATTGCCCGACCACTGTAGCATAATCTCGAAAGGTCTTACTATTTCTTGGGGGGGCTGATGGCACGGACATATGCCAAGACCGCAGGCGTTCGTCAGTCGATCGTCGCGGCGTGTGCGTCGGCGTTCGGCGAAAGCGGATTCCACGGGGTGTCCATGGCCGAGATCGCGCGGCGCGCCGGGATCAGCCATACCGGACTGCTTCATCACTTTCCCCGAAAGGAGGACCTGCTGACGGCGGTGCTGGCTCTGCAGGACGAAAACAGCGCGGCCTACCTGCTCGAGTACGGCACATTCGATCTCGAATCAGATCCCGTCGACGTGCTTCGCGGCATGGTGAACACTCTCGTTGCGCGTGACCGCCATGCCGGGCTCGTGGAACTGAGCGCAGTGCTTACCGGTGAGGCAGCCCCCTCTACTCACCCGGCCCACGACCATTTCGCACGCCGGTATGACGACATCCGTCGCTTCCTGGGTCGGCTGTTCCAGCGCCTTCACGATGACGGCAGACTGGTGGGCGAAGCGAGCCCCGACCAGCTCGCGGCCGCCACGATCGCCCTCACCGAGGGCCTGCACCTGCAATGGCTTTACTCCACGGATCGTCGATTCGATGCGGACTCGGTGCTGCGCGCGACACTGGGCTCGTTCGTGCCAGAGCTGCGCGGCGACGATTGAGCGAGTTCGAAGGCCGCGGCGTCGAATCCGTGTGGATCGTTCGTGATGAACGGATGCTGCGCACGACGCGTCGGTGCGCAGCATCGGTCGACTCACCCGTCGAGTGGCTCGACCCAGACAGTGGCTTTCGTGCCGACCGACACTACGGATTCCGGGCCGGCAGCGCCATCCAGTTCGAGTGCCACGGCCGCTCGTCCGCCCTCGTCTGCGCGCAGTTCGGCGACAGTCGTCAGGTTGTCCTCGTAGGCGGATGTGACTCGTACCCGCCCGCTCGGTGAAGTCAGCGGAGGCGTCGTGACGATGGCTGAGCCGGCGCCTGTGAACACGAAGGAGCCCGGCGCGGCGACCTCGAGGGAGCTGAAGCCCGCAGCTGCCCGGGTGAGGGCGACATCCCAGCCGAAGATCGAGAACGCGTCGGCGATCGAGATGTACGCGAAGCCCGACGGGTGAGCGTCGAGCTCGCTCCACGTCTTCGACAGGTGGGGCAGCCATTCGCGCAAGGCTCGATTCCACGTCGCCCACTCGTGGCTCATGCCTTCGTACAGCGTGAACTCGTGGTCGATCTCCAGGTCGTCCAGCCGAGCATGGAGCGCCTCGGAGCCGGCCTTGATGAACGTACCCTCGGGCTCCCCCTCGTCGCCGGTATAGATCGAAACGTCCGTGTTTCGGAGGTTGATGGCCAGATCCGGCCCATTCACCGCGCGCCACCTCAGCTCGTCCGCGTCGGGATCTCCCCAGATCTGGCGCGCAACGAAGCTGCCCGCGCCGCGCCATCCGCTCTCTGGCTGCATGATGTCGACGTCACCCGAGAACGCCGCCGCGACGCCGAAGAGGTCGGGCCGCTGGGCCGCGTACCGCACCGCCGCGCCGCCCATGGACAGTCCGGCCGCCGCACGGCCGGTTCGGTCGGCGATCGTTCGGAAGTTCGCATCCACCCAGGGAACGAGCTGGTCGAGGTGGTAGGCAGCCCAGCGTGGGGCCCCGAACCGCCCATCGTTATACCAGTCGGCGTATCCGCCCGCGGTGCCTCCGTCGGGCATGACGACGATGAGAGGCGTTTCGCCGGTGATCGCCTCAGCGTCGCCTTTGCCGTCGGGCGTCGTCCAGGAGGCATAGTCGTCGCCACCGCCGTGCAGCAGATAGAGCACCGGGTAACGCCGCTCCGCGTCATGGTCGTAATCGACAGGAAGGAGCACGCGAACCCGAGTCAGGCCCGCCGGATCCCCGCCGAACGGGAATCCCGGCGCGGTCGCCAGCGCGTCGGTGCGGAGTGTGAATTCTTTCAGGCGCGGGGACAGATCGATGACTGCCCCCGCGGATGTCAGGAGGTCCGCGGTGCCCCTTGCGTCGTCGGTTCGTGCATTGTCCGTTGTGGTCATCTTGCGGCCTTTCTGTTTCAGCATCTTGTGCGTTCGACCTGGCGGAGCTCGTGCGGTCCTGGGTCGCGAAGCTGGCTACGGCGACGAATAGGCGAACGCCGTGACCACGGCGTCCGACCCGAGCGCTTCCACACCGACGACGCGACCCGTGAATCCACCGGCGACTTCGGTGGAGAGGTATCGGCCGTCGAAGGAGGCGAGTTCGAGGAAGTGTCCCGAGCGCATCACTCCCAGCATCAGCCGGTCGGGGCCCTGCCTCTGCCCCGGTAGACCTCCGGAGGGCACGGCCCGCACCATCAGCTCGGCGTCTTTCCCGAGGTCGGATCGCCGCGCCAGCCTCTGATCCGCGGGACCGATCACCACTCGCGCGGTGACGACCTCGCCAACTCGTTCCACCATCGCCTGGTGCTCATCGTCGATGCGGACTGTCATCGAGAGGTCACCCGCCCCGCGTACGGTCGCCGTCCATTCGTGATCGGTCACCCGCACTGCCAGCAGCCGGTTCGCGGTTGCGCTGTCGGGTGTTCGGCCGGCGCTGAGGCGAAGTCCCGACTCCGACGGCACCGCGAACGTCGTCGGGTCAGCGCCAGGCGCGATCCATCGTGGGTGCAGGAATGGTTCGGTGAACGCCTCGGAGAAGTCGGACCGAGGGTGCACCGCCGAGTACCGCTCTTCGACGATCACGGGCCAGTCTTCCACCCAGTCCACGCCCGTCAGGAATGTCTCTCGACCGTTGGTGTGCCACTTCGGGAACGATCCCCGTGGGCGAGTACCCAGGTGCACCATGCCCCACGACCCATCCGCGAGCTCGAGCATGTCAGCGTGACCGGTCGATTGCACCGGATCCGTGGTGCTGCGATGAGTGAGGATCGGGTTCGCTGGGTTTGATTCAAAAGGGCCGGAGATGGCGCGTGAACGCGCAATCGTAACCATATGTCCGGCGGCGGTTCCGCCCTCAGCAACCAGGAGGTACCACCAGTCATTGCGCCGGAACAGGTGGGGTCCTTCGGCGTGTGCGCCACCGGTTCCTCGCCATATCTCCTGAGCCGTAGTGAGGAGGCTTCCAGTGAAGGGATCGACCTGCACCTGGGAGATTCCGCCGCGCACGACGTCCGACCAAGTGAGGTAGCACGAGCCCTCCTCGTCCCAGCTGAGGTCGGGATCGATTCCAATCAACCCGGAGGTGTAGACGGGATCACTCCAGGGGCCGGACGGGTCAGACGCGTGCACAATGAGATGACCGTCCCTGATGTCGTGAAGGTTCGTGGTCGTCATCCAGAACCGCCCATCGTGGTGGCGAACCGTGGGGGCGTAGATGCCCCCGCTGGCGTTGTCGATCCCCTTACGCACGTTCAGCTGCGAGGGGCGGGTGAGGACGTTGCCGAGCTGACGCCAAGAGATGAAGTCGCGGCTGACGAAGATCGGAACGCCAGGGAAGTACTCGAAGGTGGATGTGACGAGGAAGTACTCGTCCCCCACACGGCAGATAGATGGGTCCGGATGGAATCCGGGAAGCGCCAGAGTTGTCACGAGGCCTCACCTGCGAGGACGTTCCTCCTCTGCTCCCGACGTTCCCGCTGCGCGCGCGGGTCCGCGACCGGAGCCGCCAGGAGCAGCTTCTGCGTGTAGGAATGAGAGGGACTCGAGGTGACGACCGGAGTGTCGCCGGATTCGACGATGTCACCCCGGTATAGGACGGCGACCCGGTGGCTGAGATGGCGGATCACCGAGAGGTCGTGGGAGATGAAGAGATACGCCACACCGGTGGCGCGCTGGATGTCGACGAACAGCTCCATCACCTTCGCCTGTGTCGAGAGGTCCAGCGCAGATACCGGTTCGTCGCAGACGATCAGCTTCGGTTGCGGGGCAAGTGCCCGCGCAATGGCCACGCGCTGACGTTGACCGCCGGAGAACTCGCGCGGAAACCGGTCAACGGAGTCCGCAGGCAGACCGACCTGGTCGAGCAGGCTGCGGACGCGGGATCTGGCGTCCTTGGCGGTGGAGCCCTGCACGACGAGGGGCTCGGCAAGGATGTCGCCGATCGTCATCGACGGGTTGAGCGATGTGTAGGGGTCCTGGAAGACGACCTGGATGTGGTCGGCCAAAGCACGACGAGCCTTGCCTTGGAGGCCGGAGATCTCATCCCCGTCGAAGCGGATGGACCCGCCAGACGGCTTTACGAGACCCAGCACGGCACGGCCGATCGTCGTCTTGCCAGACCCGGACTCGCCGACGAGTCCGACGGTCTCGCCGGACGCGACATCGATGCTCACCCCGTGCAGCACCTCGACGGGCTTGGCGCGGAAGCCCCGGCCGGCGAACGCGACGCGCAGGTCGCGGATCTCGAGCAGGCTCACTTCGCACCTCCATTGTTGATCGCCGGAACCGGCGGATCGGTGCGCACTGTGCTTTCGTCGAGAATCGCTCCGAGCAGCATCTTCGTGTACTCATGCTGGGGCGCGGTGAAGATCGCGTCGACATCTCCCTGTTCGACGATCTCGCCGTACTGCATCACCGCGATCTGATCGCACACGTCCGCGACGACTCCGAAGTTGTGAGTGACGAGCAGCACCGCCATGTTGAGTTCCGCCTGCAGGTCGCGCAGCAGGTCGAGGATCTCGGCCTGAACGGTCACGTCGAGTGCCGTGGTCGGTTCATCCGCGATGAGCAGCTTCGGTCGACTGGCGACCGCGCCGGCAATGAGCACGCGCTGCGCCATCCCGCCCGAGATCTGATGCGGGTAGGAATCGAAGGTTCTCTCGGGGTCATTGATACCCACTCGCTTCAAGAGGGCCAGAACGCGTTGCTTGGCCTCCTTCTTCGAGATTCCCAGTGCGGCTCGAACACCTTCCACGAGCTGCGCCCCGACCTTGAACGACGGGTCGAGGTTCGACATCGGCTCCTGCGGAATATAGGCGATCTCCTTGCCGCGCAGTGGTCGCATCTGCCTGTCAGTGAGGCCGATCAGCTCCTTGCCGTCGAACAGGATGGATCCGCGCACGATCACCGCTTCGTTGGGGAGCACGCCGAGAGTCGCGAAGGCGGTCTGCGATTTGCCGGATCCCGACTCGCCGACCAATCCCGTGACCTTTCCTCGGGGCACGCTCAGGGAGACGCCTCTCACGACCTCATTCAGGCGACCATCCGGACGTGGATATGCGATTGCAAGGTCGCGGATATCGAGCAGTGAGCGGGCGCCTCGGTCGGCGTCGCCGATGTCGTCGCTGGCGACTCGCTGACCCGCACCGACTTTGAACGGCTTGGGCTTTGACCCCTCGAGTGCATCGCGGAGCGAGTTGCCCAGCAGCACGAGTGAGGCGGTGATCACGCCGAGGCTGAGGCTCGGCCAAAGGAACTGCGTGGGCGCGATGTAGAGATTCCGGAAGCCCGATGCAATCATGGCGCCGAAGCTCGGCACCTCCAGTGAGCCGACACCGAGAAACGCGAGGCCGGATTGCACAGCGATGGCTGAGCCGAAGAGGAATGCCGTGGCGATGATGATGGGTCCGCGAACCACAAACAGGACGTGTCGTGCGAGGATGCGGAGGTTTCCGAGACCGGCCACGCGCGCGGCATCGACGTAGAGTTCGTTCTTCACGCCCAGCACGAGGTTACGCACGATCCGATAAACGCCGGGAGCGAGAAGAACTCCGAAAATCAGCATCGTCGCGCGATAGTCGCCCTTTGTTACGGGCATCAGGATGATGAGCAGCAACAGGCCCGGGAAGGTCATGATGAGGCTGAAGATCCACTCGGTGCTGGCCTGTGTGACGCGGCCGAAATAGCCGCCGACGAGCCCAGCCGTCACGCCTATGAGAAGCGCGACACTAGTGCCGATGAGACCGGCGATCACCGCTGTCTGAGTGGAATAGATAAGCCGGCTGAGGATGTCGCGGCCAGACTCGTCACCGCCGAGAGGGAATCCTGGAGTACCGACCGGAGCGTTGATGAGTGCCAGGTCGGATTCGTTCGGTCCGTGTGGCGCGAGGAACGTTGCAAGGAGGGCGATGAGCAGGGTCAACGCGAGAATGCCGATGGTGACCACGGCCTGCGGATCTTTCAGCAGCTTGCGCCACAGCGGGGTTCGACTTGACCGTGCGGCGGCAGCCACTGTTTGGAGAAGCTCGGTGCTGGGAGTCCTCACGGTCTTGGTGACGGCGTCGACGCCTTCTGACGTGGATGTCTCTGCCGGCTGGTCGGTGCCGGGGTTGATCGAGGGATCAATGGGCAGGGTCATCGGACTCTCGCTTTCGGGTTGAGCCAGCCGTTGGCCACGTCAGTGGAGAGGTTCACTACGATCACCAGCAGCACGCCGAACGCGGTGATGCCGAGGATGACCGGGATGTCGCCTTGCAGGGAGGCGTTGAACGCGTAGCTTCCGTAGCCCGGGAGCGCGAAGACGTTCTCGATGATCAGTGCGGCGCCGAACATCTGGATGAATTCCAGCGACAGGACAGTCAGCGCGGGGCTCCCGGCGTTGCGGAGGGCGTGTTTGAGGACGATCGCATTGGAGGAGACCCCTCGAGTGCGGAGGGTGCGAACGTAATCCTTGCGGAGCTCGTCGATCATCCGTCCGCGAACCTGGGCGGCCATATTGGCTATGCCGCCGATCATCAGCACAATGACCGGAATGGTGATGCTTCTGACCCACGCGGCAGGGTCCTCGGCGAGGGGTGTGAAGCCGGTGGCCGGCAGCCACCCCAGTCGAATCGCGAATACCCAGACCAGCGCGATGGCCAGCAGCAGCCCGGGAATCAGGTACCCGAATAGGGACACGCCCTGCGCGATGCGGTCGACCGCGCCGCCTCGAGAGGCTGCCCAGACGCCAAGGGTGGTGCCGATGATCAGGGTGAGGAACAGGGCGGGGATGATGATCGAAAGCGTTACCGCGAGACGTTGCAGAACTGAGGGCAGAACCGGAAGCGACGTGTAGACCGAGACTCCGAAGTCTCCTTGTATCGCGTGGAGGAGCCAGTCGATGTACTGCACGATGACCGGGCGGTCCCAGCCCTCTGCCGCCATCACTCCGGCGATAGTCTCCGGGTTCGCCGACGGGCCGAGAATTGTGCTGGCCACGTCTTCGAACGACGTGCTGAGCAGAAGATAGGTGATGAAGGTGACCAGCACGGCGAGGATGATGCCGGCACCCAGCCGCTTGGCGATGTAGGGGATCATCTCTTTTTCCAATCCAGATGGGGGCGGGCTTTCGCCCGCCCCCTCAGGGTCAGCCGCCGAACGTGAACGTTCGGATGGTGGACGGTGCGCCGCCGTAGTTGACGATCTTGATGCCGTCAGTGGATGCCCAGGTGGTCCCGAGGAAGACGACCGGTGCCTCGAATGCCTGGTCCACCGCGTATTCGTTGAGTTCCTTATACGTCGGCACCGCGGCCTCGAAGTCGACGGTGGAGTTGATGGTTCCGAACAGCTCGTCGAGGGTGTCGTCGGTGTAGTGCTGCGGGTTGCGGTCACCGTTGATGCTGTAGTGAGTGAATGCATCGGCGGGGTCCGAGTTGAAGCCCGTGATCTGGAACGTCAGTCCGAACTCGCCCGACTGCAGAGCCGACTGCGCCTGCTGCGGCGGCACGGCCACCCACTCCAACTTGAGACCGATGTCGTCGAACGCCTGCGACAGCGTCGGCTCGATCGACGTGGTGAGGAACGTGCTCGGGATCCGGAAGGTCTCCCCGGCGAACCCAGCGTCCTCCACGAGCTTCTTGCCCTTCTTGACGTCGTAGGAATACGTGTCATTCAAAGACTCGTCGTAGACCTCGCCAGCCGGGTTGAAGACCTGCTCTGTGACCATTCCATTACCCGCGTAGAGGCCCTTGAGGATGCCCTCGCGATCGAGCGCGTAGTTGATGGCCTGACGAACCCGCTGGTCGCCCAATGCCGGGAACTTGTCTCCAGCGCGATCGAGGATGTCGATATAGGCGACAGCCTGCGCACCGATCTTCGAGAGAGTGAACTTGTTCGGGTCGAGCTGTCCCTCAACCTGGCTCTGAACGGTGGCTGCGTTGATCTCACCGGCCTGCAGTGCGTTGAACGACGCGGTGGGGTCCTGCAGGACGCGAACTGTGAGGGTGGGGAACGGATAGGCGTCGGCGTTCCAATAGTCCTCGCGCTTCTTGAGCACGTATGAGGTGCCGGGCACTGTGGCAGCAACGTCCAGTGTGTACGGCCCCGAACCAACGGGATTGGTGGCGATGGCGGGGTCGTCGAGCGAGCGCGCATCTCCGATCGCCCCGGTGCCCAAGGCGAGCAGCCAGGGGAACTGCGGGTCGAACGCAGTGAACGACACCTTGACGGTCAGATCGTCGACAGCGGTCACGTCAGAAACGAGACCGTACCGCGGCTGCACGATGCCGGGAGTGTTCTTGCTTCGCAGCATGGTCGCGACGACGTCATCCGCCGTGACGGGTGCCCCATCGCTGAAGGTCATCCCCTCGTGCAGCTTGAGGGTCAGTTCCGTTCCGTCCTCGTTGTACTCCCAGCTGGTGGCGGCATTGGGGATGAGTTCTCCCGTCGAGCTGTCGCGGGCGAGCAGGGTGTCGTATATCGAGGACCACACGTACATCTGCTGTCCGTCCACCAGCTGCGCGGGGTCCAGAGAGTTCGGTGCGGAGACAGCTGCGATCGCGAGGTCGGGCGCAGGGCCAACGTTTGCTGCGGGAGACGCTGAACTCGTCGAGGACGAATCCGGCGCGCTGCAGGCGGAGAAAATCATTGCCCCTGCGACCAGCGCCGTGGCAGCGGCTAGGCCGCGGAAGCGGAATCGGGAAGTCGACATCGTTTCATACTCCTTTGGATGAGGGAAGCGGAGGCAACCGCTTGCTGTGGTCTGCCTGTGGTTCCGCTATCGCCAAGTAAATCAGCTCAGCGATCATTTGACAACCGATTGCCTAAATTCGGTCCAAAATGTTCGTACTGCGTCGTGATGAGAGCGTGGTCACGAGTTCGAGCACCCGCGACACGAAGCCTGGGTCTGCTGCCAGCACTTCTCCTAGCTGCCCGATGGAGCTCGCCACTGACCCGTGAGCCACAGGTTCGACCGCCCCGCCGGGGATGAGGCCCGTCGCCTGCGCGACGATCCATGAAGCGACGGCGAGGGCGCACCCACGCGCATCGCGACCGTTCGCCAAGGTGATCTCGGCGACAGGTGCGACTCTCAGCCGGACCTTGGTGCTCGAGTCCTGCACGATCTGACTCAGCAGATGCTCGATGCGCGGATTGGCGAACCTGGATAAGAGGGCGGCCCTGTATGCAGGCACGCCAAGGCCAGCTGGGAGCGCGGCTTCAGCATCATTCCAGAACTCCTCGACGGCCGACCGGCACACGGGATCTTTGATCGCGTCGGCCACGGTGGCGTGCCCGCGGAGCAGTCCCAGGCATGCCAAGAGCGTGTGCGCTCCGTTGAGGAGCCAGAGCTTGCGGGCCTCCCAAGGTTCGAGGTCATCGACGAATCGGGCGCCGGCACTCTCCCATGCTGGTCGACCGGCGGGGAAGCTGCCGCTGATGACCCAGTCGCGGAACGGTTCGGCAACGACCGGGGCGAGGTCGCCATACGTGGCGCGCAGAACCTCCTCCTGGTGGCTGGAGATCCTGGGGGTGATGCGATCCACCGAGCTGGACACGAATGACACGTTGTCCTCGATCCAAACGACCAGATCAGCCGCGGCGCCTGCTGCCCATTCCGTCAGACCGTGGCGGAGACGCCCGCCGTTGTCCGGCAGGTTGTCGCAGGAGAGGACCGCCAGCGGGCCGCCGCCTGCGCGCCTGCGGGACTCCAGCCCGAGAAGCAGCCGACCGGGCGCCGTCACGGGGCGCGCCGCCGCAAGTTCCAGACGACCGTCTGCAACTGAGCGCAACTCATCGCGATCACGCGCCACGCGCGGATCGTCGAAGTCCGGCTCGCCGTCCGAAGTGAGGCAGTAGCCGAGCTCGGTGATCGTCAGAGTGATAATCGCCGTCTCGGGCGCGGTCAGGTCCGTCATCAAGGAAGGGATGTCGTCACCTCGCTGGGCGCGAGAGATGCTGGTGATGACCTCATGCCTGTCGCCCTGATCGTCTCGCTCGATGAGGGTGTAGAGCCCGTCCTGGGCAGTGAGGCGATCGGAGAGCTCTCGGCTCCGGCCGGTGTATGCGGCGATCCCCCAGTGATCCGAGTCCGGGCTGGAATGCGTGTACCACGCAGTGTGTGATCTCGAGAAGGCTCCCAGCCCGAGGTGGACGATGCGAACGGGCGGGGCGGGGACCGCGCGATGCAGCGGAGAAGCGTTCATAGTTTGAACACCCGCTTGGGCTGGGCGCCGACCGAATCGACGATGATCCGCTCCGCATCGCGCGCATTCAGGCGGCCCTCCGCCACCAGCCTGGCAAGGAACGCCGCATCGGCTCGCCGAGCTGTGTCGTGACGAGCGGGGATGGACAGAAACGCTCGCGTATCGTCGATGAATCCCGACCCGCGTGAGAAGCCTGCGGTTTCAGTCACGGCGGAGCGGAACCGTGCGATGGCATCGGGAGCGTCGAGGAACCACCACGGCGCGCCGATGAATACCGAAGGGTAGAACCCGGCCAGCGGAGCGATCTCCCTCGAATAGACCGTCTCATCCACGGCGAAGAGCACCAGGTGGAAGTCCCTCTCGAGACCGAAGCGTTCCAGCAGCGGCCGGAGTCCGCGCACGAAGTCTGTCGCGACCGGAATGTCGTGCCCCGTGTCGGCCCCGAATTGGCGGTGCACTGCAGAACTGTGATTGCGCAGCACGCCGGCGTGCACCGTCATCACCAGCCCGTCGGACACGCTCATCCGGGCCATCTGAAACAGCATGTGCGCGCGAAAAGTCGAGCGCTCCGCGGCMGAGGCCGAGCCGTCGATGACGGCAGCGAAGAGCGATTGCGCATCAACGGAGTCCATGTCGACCGTAACGGGCTGCTCCACGCCGTGGTCGGCGGAGACCGCTCCGTGAGCCACGAAATACGCCCGCCGATCCTCCAATGCACGAAGATATCCATCGAACGTGGTGCGCTCCCCCGTAAACCCGAGGAGGGCTTCCACCCGCTGACCGAAGCCCTCCACGCCCGGATCGAGATAGCGGTCGGGTCGGAAGGTAGGGAGCACGCGCCCGGGGAGAAGGCCGCGCAGCGCGGCGTGGGCGGACAGATCGTCAAGAGGATCGTCCGTAGTCGCCAGGACCTCGATCTGGAACCGCTCGAACAGAGCACGTGGTCGGAAACCGGGCGATTCCAACTGCGTGGCGATCTTGTCGTAGAAGTGATCTGCCGTGTCGCCGTTGAGCTCCGCGTCGATTCCGAGAACCTGGGTGAACTCCTCCTCGAGCCAATAGCCCGACGCCGTCCCCGCGAAAAGGTGCCAATGCGACGCGAGGATCCGCCACACCTCGCGCGGGTCAGCAGCGTGGCCCGCGAGCCCGAGCTGTGCGTAGTCCACCCCCGCGGCGTGCAGCATGCGAGTGACGTAGTGGTCGTGCGTGACCAGGAGTGCAGTGGGGTTCTCGAATGACGTGTCATCGCGAAGCCACTCGACCGGCACATGACCGTGCGGAGAGACGATGGGCGCGGTGGCAACCGCCTCATAGAGCTGCCTTGCGATCTCGCGGGTTCGCGGGTCGGCGGGCAGCAGCCGATCTGGGTCACGACGTTTGGGGGGAAGACATTCCCTCATGATCCAAGTTCTGACATGGCTTGTCAATCGGTTGCAGCCTGCAACCAATACACCATCCACCTCGCTTGGATAGATGTCGTGCAACCGCTTGCCAACATGTTTCGTTTCTGGTTGACTGGGCCAGCCCGCATCGCCGCGCAATCAGGCGCCGCGGCTGTCCCCGACCGGAAGGCCCCCGATGCTCATCGACAAAGCAGAAGTCATTGTGACGAGTCCCGACCGCAACTTCGTGACGCTGAAGCTCACCACCGACGATGGGCTCACGGGTCTCGGCGACGCGACGCTGAACGGTCGCGAGCTCGCGGTCGTCGCCTACCTCACGGAGCATGTCGTGCCGCTGCTGATCGGGGCGGATGCGTCCAGGATCGAGGACACCTGGCAGTTCCTGTACCGCTCGGCGTACTGGCGGCGCGGTCCGGTGACGATGGCGGCGATCGCGTCGGTGGACATGGCGCTGTGGGACATCAAGGGCAAGGCGGCCGGGATGCCGGTGTACCAGCTGCTCGGTGGCGCGAGCCGGAACGGGCTGATGGCGTACGGTCACGCGTCAGGCAAGGAGCTGCCCGAGCTGTTCGATTCGATTCGCGCGCATCAGGAGCAGGGATACAAGGCGATCCGGGTGCAGACCGGGGTGCCGACCCTGAAGGCGATCTACGGCATCGCTGCCCAGGGCGCGGATGTCGGGGATGCGACGGTCCGGTACGACCACGAGCCGGCCCGTCGCGGTGCGAAACCCGTTGAGGAGGACTGGGACACCCGCGCGTACCTCAACCACCTGCCGGGTGTCTTCGAGGCCGTCCGCCACGAGTTCGGCCCCGACATCCCCCTGCTGCACGACGGGCACCACCGGATGACGCCCATCCAGGCCGCCCGGCTTGGCAAGGACCTCGAGCCGTACGACCTGTTCTGGCTCGAAGACTGCACCCCCGCGGAGAACCAGGAAGCGCTCCGACTGGTCCGCCAGCACACCACCACCCCGCTCGCGATCGGCGAGATCTTCAACACGATCTGGGACTTCAAGGACATCATCCGCGACCAGCTCATCGACTACGTCCGCGGTGCGGTCACCCACATGGGCGGGATCACCGCGCTCAAGAAGACGCTCGATTACGCCGCGATGTACCAGATCAAGTCCGGCATGCACGGGCCGACCGACATCTCGCCGGTCGGCATGGCGGCAGCGATGCACCTCGGGCTCGCCATCCACAACTTCGGCATCCAGGAGTACATGAAGCACGGCTCGAAGACCGACCAGGTCTTCGAGCAGTCCTTCACCTGGACCGACGGCTACCTGCACCCGGGCGACAAGCCCGGACTCGGCGTCGAGCTGAACACCGACGAGGCGGGAAAGTACCCGTACGAGCAGGCCTACCTTCCCTACAACCGACTGCTCGACGGCACCGTCCATGACTGGTGATCTGCCAGCCGCTCCCCCACCGAAAGATGCACACCCTATGACGAAGAATGCTCCATTGACCGCCGCTTCCTCCATCGGCGACTGGCTCGATCATCCGAAGGGCGGCCCGCTCGTTCGAGGGCTGCTGGAGAAGACCGGAGCTCAGGAAGAGATGCTCGCGCCGCTACGCGGGCTGCCGCTGCAGCAGCTCGTCGCCGCGAGCGCTGGGCAGATTCCCCAGTCCGTGGTCGAAGAGCTCGTCCTGGCCGCAAACGACGGTGTGATGCCCGCCGAGGGCGCCCCCGAGGGCTGGGTGGAACGACCTCACACGGGTCGCTTCGCAGGCAAGACGATCGCAGTGACCGGGGCAGCCTCGGGCATCGGGCGCGCAACCGCTTCGCGCATTGCGCGGGAGGGTGGGCGCGTGATCGCCGTCGACGTCTCCCAGGAACGTCTCGACGATCTGCGAGCAACACACCAGGATTTCGACATCGTGACCGTGCGTGCCGACATCACGGTGCAGGAGGATGTTGACGCCATCATCGCCGCCGCGGGTGGTCGGATCGACGCTCTGGCGAACGTCGCCGGCATCAATGACGACTTCTCGCCCGCGCACGAGACGAGTGACGCGGTGTGGGACCGGGTCCTCGCGATCAACCTCACGGGAGCGTTCAAGGTGCTCCGGGCGGTGCTCCCCGCCATGATCGATGCCGGATCCGGCTCGATAGTGAATGTCGCGAGCGAAGCGGCGTTGCGAGGCAACTCATCGGGGAACGCGTACACCGTCTCCAAACACGGCATCATCGGCCTGACAAAGTCGGCTGCATTCATGTACGGCCCGAAGGGCATCCGCGTCAACGCGGTGGCACCGGGTGGTGTTGCGACCGGCATCCCGATGCCGCCGCACATGTCGGAGCAGGGCTCCGCGCGCCTGCAACCTTTCCAAGCGATGATCCCGACGATTGCGACGGCCGAGCAACTCGCCGCATCCATCACATTTCTGCTGTCCGATGAGGGCGTGAACATCAACGGAGCGGTCCTTGCTTCCGATGGCGGCTGGTCGGTGCAGTAGCCCAACCAGTTCTGACAGAGCCCTCGCGACCCGGATCCCACGGTCGCGGGGGCTCGGTCATCCGACGGCGGTCACCCTCTCAGGTCGGACTGAAGCGGACTCAGAGCACGCCCTCCGGCAGCGACGGGACCTCCGCGGGATGCGGGGTCGGCTTCGGAATCAGCGCCGCGATGATCACGCAGGCCGCCGCGGCGAGCAGACCGCAAACGAGCGCCGATTGGAAGCCCGCATCGCTCGGCACGAGCAACAGGATGATCGGCGCGTTCCACCCCCACTGAGCGCCCTTGGATATCGCAAGGAGCACTCCCGTGGGTCCAACCGCGAGCCCGAGCGCAGCGACCAGGTCGAGCCGACCGCCGGTGCGCAGCGTGCCGTGGGGATCACGGCGGCGAACAATCCCAACGAGAGCGCCGAGATCGCGGCTGCGACCCAGAAGAGGGCGTGCGTGCCAGTCGAGGTACTCGGTGACGAGGGCGTCCACTGGCAATCCCAGCGCAGCCACCCACGCCGAGCGTCGCACTGACGAGAGCGATCGCTGATCCGAGGCGGCGAACGGGGACGGTGTCGCCTTCGGCTTGGTCGGGGTCAGCGCCCGCGCAGCGTGCTTTGACCCACGGGGACAGGCTCGCTACGGCCAGACGGAAACACGACGGTCCCTGCGCTGCCAGATGGGACGACCACGGTGACCTCCAGCTCATCCCCGATGAGTTTCCAC
>NZ_JBFUFC010000086.1:0-15792 GCF_056403635.1 Microbacterium sp. P2_F9
CCCCCAAAGTCGCCCCCAGTCCGGATTTTCCTCCCGGCCGCACCGGACGTCAATGGGCAGGGTCAGCTGCCATGCCGAGGCATCCGCCCCCACCGTCACAGTGCGGGGCGCGGAACGGCGAGCCGGTAGACTGACCGTGATCGCGCCCCCGCTGGTGTGCGGCGCATCGGCTCCCGATTCACGCGCCTCGCGCACCCGCACCGAAGGTCCCTCCCTGTGACGAACCCTGCCCCTGTGTCGAATTCCGCGTCGAAGCCCGTGGTGCTGATCGCTGAAGAGCTCTCGCCCGCCACGATCGATGCGCTCGGTCCCGACTTCGACGTGCGCAATGTCGACGGCACCGACCGACCTGCCCTTCTCGCGGCCCTCGCCGACGCGCACGCCGTGCTCATCCGCTCGGCGACCCGGATCGATGCGGAGGCACTGGCGGCCGCACCGCAGCTCAAGGTCGTCGCGCGCGCCGGTGTCGGGCTCGACAACGTGGACATCAAGGCGTCGACCGCCGCGGGCGTCATGGTCGTGAACGCCCCGACATCCAATGTCATCTCCGCCGCAGAACTGACCATCGGGCACATCCTGAGCCTCGCTCGCCACATCCCCGCCGCCAACGCGTCGCTCGCGGGCGGCGCCTGGAAGCGCAGCTCCTACACGGGTGCCGAGCTGTTCGAGAAGACCGTCGGCATCCTCGGTCTCGGCCGCATCGGCGGCCTCATCGCCGAGCGCCTGCGCGCCTTCGGGGTGCGCGTGGTCGGTTACGACCCGTACGTCACCCCCGCACGCGCGCAGCAGCTCCAGGTCGAGCTGCTGTCTTTCGACGAGGTGCTGCGTCAGAGCGACTTCGTCACGGTGCACATGCCGAAGACCCCCGAGACGACGGGCATGATCGGCACCGCGCAGCTGGCCGCGATGAAGTCGACCTCTTACGTCATCAATGTCGCGCGCGGTGGGCTCATCGACGAGGACGCGCTGTACGAAGCCCTCACGACCGGGGTGATCGCCGGCGCGGGTCTGGATGTCTTCACGAGCGAGCCGCCGGCCGAGGGCGGTTCCGCGCACCGGCTGCTCGGACTGCCGAACGTCGTGGTCACCCCGCACCTGGGAGCGTCGACCGAAGAAGCGCAGGAGAAGGCGGGCGTCTCGGTCGCCCGCTCGGTCAAGCTCGCGCTCGAGGGCGACCTCGTTCCGGATGCCGTCAACGTCGCCGGTGGTGTGATCGACCCGTTCGTGCGCCCGGGCATCGCCCTGGTCGAGCAGCTCGGTCAGTTCTTCACGGCGCTCGCGCCGAGCGCTCTCACGGCCCTCGACATCGAGGTGCGCGGCGAGCTCGCGGCGTATGACGTGAGCGTCTACCGGCTCGCCGCGCTCAAGGGCATCTTCACCAACATCGTCAGCGAGAACGTGTCGTACGTGAACGCGCCGCTGTTCGCGGAGCAGCGTGGGATCGAAACGCGCCTCATCGTCGAAGCCGAGAGCCCGCTCTACCGCAACATCACGATCCTCCGCGGCACGCTGTCTGACGGCAGCGTGCTGACCGTCGCGGGCACCCTCGCGGGCACGCGGATGGTGCCCAAGGTGGTCGGGATCAACGACTACGAGATCGAGGTCGCGATCGCTCGGCACCACGTCGTGATGCGGTACGCCGACCGGCCCGGAATCGTGGCGATCTACGGTCAGCGACTCGGAGCAGCGAACATCAACATCGAGAGCCTCCAGGTGGCGCACCCGGACGCCAGCGGGCGCGCCCTCTCGGTGCTCACCGTGGACTCGCCGGTTCCCGAGGACATCCTCGACGACATGCGCGCCGCGGTCGGCGCCGACCTGTTCCGGCAGATCGAGATCACCGAGCCGTAGCAGCGCCGCCTGGCGTGCCCGCGGTCAGCGCGCCGCGACCTCGAGCACGAGCGCGATGAGCGCATCAAGTTCGGTGCCTACCGGCACCGAACCTGGTACGCCGTCGCCCTCGAGCGCGTTGTTGAAGTAGAGACCGTCGCTCACGAGCATCACGAGATCGAGCGCCGCGGCACCGCGCGCATGCGGCCGCAGCGCACTCTGCCAGCGCTCGCGCATGTCGCGCAGTGCGGTGCTCGCGCTCGCGGAGCCGCCCTGGGCCAGGCGTGACACGGAGATGATCGCCCGGTCGAGCGGGTCGTCGTCCATGACGGAGGTCCTCAGGAAGAACGCGATCGGCCCTTCCGGCGCTGCGGTCATCGCCGCGAGATCCTCGTCGACGAGCCGCCCGAGGCGCTCCACGAGCCCCGCTTCGAGGGCGTCCTTCGACGCGAAGTGGTAGAGCAGGCCGCCCTTGGAGACGCCGGCGGCGCGAGCCGTGGCATCCATCGTCGCTGCGCGCCCGCCGTCGTCGATGAGGAGTCCCTCGAAGGCATCGAGGACGCTCTCGCGGGCACGCGGGGGACGGCTCATGGGCTTGATCGTATCGAGCGGGGTGGCATGAACGTGATACTATACCGGCTGGACGGTTTACTAACTCATGACGACTACACTCACTCAAGATCTCGCGCTCGCTGACGCACAGGGGCGCCGCGTCGGATGGCGCGGCTGGGTCGCGCTGGCGGTGCTCATGCTGCCCGTGCTGCTCGTGTCCGTCGACAACACGGTGCTGAGCTTCGCCCTGCCGGCGATCTCGCTCGACCTCGCCCCGACGAGCATCCAGCAGCTCTGGATCATCGACGCCTACCCGCTCGTCCTCGCGAGCCTGCTCGTGACCATGGGCTCGCTCGGCGACCGGTTCGGACGACGAAGGATGCTGCTGATCGGCGCGACCGGCTTCGCCGCGGTGTCCATGCTCGCGGCCTTCGCGCCGACCGCGGCCCTGCTCATCGCCGCACGCGCCGGCATGGGCGTCTTCGGCGCGATGCTGATGCCGTCGACGCTCTCGCTGCTGCGCGGCATCTTCACCGACCGCAATCAGCGCCGCCTCGCGATCGCGGTGTGGGCCGCCGGGTTCTCGGCGGGGTCCGCGCTCGGCCCGATCGTCGGTGGACTGCTCCTCGAGCACTTCGCGTGGGGTTCGGTGTTCCTCCTCTCGGTGCCGGTGCTCGTGCCGCTGCTGGTGCTCGCACCGCTGCTCGTGCCGGAGAGCCGCGACCCGAACCCGGGACGCATCGATCCGATCAGCATCCTGCTGTCGCTGGGCACCATGGTGCCGATCGTGTACGGCATCAAGGAAGTCGCCGTTCACGGTGTCACCGCGCCGATCGCCGCGGGGATCGCGATCGGGATCGGTTTCGGCATCCTCTTCGTCCGACGCCAGCTGCGCACCGAGCAGCCCATGCTCGACATGCGCCTGTTCCGCCGAGCCACCTTCTCCGGCGCCCTGCTGGTCAACCTGCTCAGCGTGGTCGCACTCGTCGGATTCCTCTACTTCATCGCCCAGCACCTCCAGCTGATCGTCGGCCTCAGCCCGATGGCGGCCGGGCTGGCGCTGCTGCCCGGCCTGGTCGCGATGATCGTGGCCGGCCTCGTCGTGGTGCCCATCTCGAAGCGCTTCTCGCCGCGGGTTGTCGTGCCCGCGGCCCTGACCCTGTCGATCGGCGGGTACGTCACCGTTGCGCTGGTGGCGGGCAGCGACAGCCTCGTGGCGATGATCGCCGCGTTCATGGCCCTCGGCATCGGGATCGGCATGGCCGAGACCGTGTCGAACGAGCTGATCCTCTCCAGCGCGCCGCCGGACAAGGCGGGCGCGGCCAGCGCGGTGTCGGAGACCGCGTACGAGCTCGGCGCGGTGCTCGGCACCTCCGTCCTCGGGGGTCTCCTGACGGCGCTCTATCGCCTGAATCTGCAGCTCCCGGCCGGGATCCCGGCCGAGGCGGCCGATGCCGCGCGGGAGACGCTGGCAGGGGCCGTGCACGCCGCCGACACGGTCGGGGGAGAGCTCGGCACGGCAATCCGGGATGCCGCGGCGCTCGCGTTCGACGGAGGCGTCACGGTCACGGCGCTCATCGGCGCGGCGCTCGTCGCCGTGGCCGCGGTGATCGCCGCCGTCACGCTGCGCGGAGCCCGCGACCACTGACGCCGCGACGAGTCGCACTCCCGACCGCCGGTACGCTGAGAGGCATGTCGAGTGCGCATGAGACCAGGACCGTGAAGCTTGCCGTCATCCCCGGTGACGGCATCGGTCCGGAGGTCGTCGCCGAGGCGGAGAAGGTGCTGGATGCCGCGACGGCGGGCAGCGGCATCCGCTTCGAAAAGACCCATTTCTCGCTGGGAGCGGCACGTTTCCTCGAGACCGGCGACACGCTGACGGATGCCGATCTCGACGCGATCAAGGGGCACGACGCCATCCTCCTCGGCGCTGTCGGCGGGGTACCTGGCGACCCGCGCCTGAAGAACGCGAACATCGAGCGCGGACTGCTGCTGAAGCTGCGGTTCGAGCTCGACCACTACGTGAATCTGCGGCCCTCCAAGCTCTACCCGGGCGTGCCCGGCCCGCTCGCCGAGCCGGGCGAGATCGACTTCGTCGTCGTCCGCGAGGGCACGGAGGGGCCGTATGTCGGCAACGGCGGATCCATCCGCAAGGGCACGCCGCACGAGATCGCCAACGAGACGTCGGTCAACACTGCCTTCGGGGTGGAGCGCGTCGTACGCTATGCCTTCGAGCTCGCCGAGCGTCGCCGGCAGAAGCTCACCCTCGTGCACAAGACGAACGTGCTCGTGCACGCCGGCAGCATCTGGCAGCGAATCGTCGACGCCGTGGCGCAGGAGCACCCGGAGGTCGCCGTAGACTACCTGCACGTCGATGCAGCGACCATCTTCCTGGTCACGAACCCCGGTCGCTTCGACGTGATAGTCACCGACAACCTCTTCGGCGACATCCTCACGGACCTGGCAGGCGCCGTCACCGGTGGCATCGGCCTCGCCGCTTCGGGCAACATCAACCCGGACGGCTCGTTCCCCTCGATGTTCGAGCCCGTCCACGGCTCGGCGCCGGACATCGCGGGCAGGCAGGTGGCCGACCCCACGGCCGCGATCCTGTCCATCAGCCTCCTGCTCGATCACCTCGGGCTGGAATACGAAGCGCACCGTGTCACCCGCGCGGTCGAGGACGACATCGCCGCTCGCGGCACCGTCGTCCGCACCACAGCTCAGATCGGCGATGCGATCGCATCCCGTCTCGGGTGAACCCGGCACCGGCCGGGCGTAACCTGGGAGAACGCGATCGCCGTCGCCGGCACCCTCCACCCCGCACGCGAGTGCGGTCACAGAACACAGGCGTGACTATGACCCTCATCGACACCGACACCGCTCTCGCTCCGCTCGAGTTCGCCGTCACCAGGAACCTCGCAGCGAAGAACCCCGCGCAGCGCGAGGAGATCCTCCAGAACCCCGGCTTCGGGCAGAAGTTCACCGACCACATGGTCGATGTCTGCTGGTCGGCCGGAGGAGGCTGGCATCGTCCGCGAGTGCAGCCCTACGGCCCGATCACGCTCGATCCGGCCGCCGCGGTGCTGCACTACGGCCAGGAGATCTTCGAGGGCATCAAGGCCTACCGCCACGCGGACGGCTCGATCCACACCTTCCGCCCCGAGCAGAACGCCCGCCGCCTGCAGCGCAGCGCGCGTCGTCTCGCTCTGCCGGAGCTTCCGGTGCCGTACTTCCTCCAGTCGCTGCGCGAGCTCATCGCCGTCGACGGCGACTGGGTGCCGTCCGGCGTCGACCAGAGCCTGTATCTGCGACCCTTCATGTTCGCGAAGGAGGCGTTCCTCGGGGTGCGCCCCGCGCAGAAGGTCGCCTACTACCTGATCGCCAGCCCCGCCGGCGCCTACTTCCACGGCGGCGTGAACCCGGTCACGATCTGGCTCTCCGAGGACTACGCGCGTGCCGGCAAGGGCGGCACCGGCGCGGCGAAGACCGGCGGCAACTACGCCGCGAGCCTGCTGCCGCAGTCAGAGGCGTACGAGAACGGGTGCGACCAGGTCGTCTTCCTCGACCAGGACCGCAACGTCGAAGAGCTCGGCGGCATGAACGTGCTGTTCGTCTACAAGGACGGGACGATCGTGACCCCGCACTCCCCGTCGATCCTCGAGGGCATCACGCGCGACTCCATCCTGCAGCTCGCTGAGGACCGCGGTCACAAGGTCGAGCGCCGGGCGATCTCGCTCGACGAGTGGCGGACGGATGTCGCATCCGGCGACATCGTCGAGGTCTTCGCCTGCGGCACCGCCGCCGTGGTGACCCCGATCGGCGTGCTCAAGGGCAAGGACTTCCTCGACGAGCAGCCAGTCGGCGAACTCGCGCTGTCGCTGCGCGAGGAGCTCACCGACATCCAGTACGGCCGCCGCGAAGACAAGCACGGCTGGCTCGTCCGCCTCGACGCCTGACGCGTTCGCGTCGGCCGCGCCGGGATCGCTCGCGCTGTCCAAACCGCCATTCGCGGCCGATTCGTTCGGGCGCGTGAGGCGGTTTCGGCAGCGCGAGCCGGGCTTCGGGCCGGACCGCGGTCAGCGGATCGGCCAGCTGCCGTCGAGATGGTCGTCGGGCTCGAGGCGGCCGATCTGGATGAAATAGTCAGTCAGGCTCGCGGCCTGGGCACGCGCCCACGCGATCTGCCGGGTGTGCAGCTCCTGAGCCGTGACCGGCAGCGATCCGGCGAACCGGTCGGCGAGGGCTTGGGCCACGCGGCCGGCAGCAACGGCATCGGCGGATGCCTCGTGCGCGCCGTCGAGGCGGACCGCGTAGTGCTCGGCGACATGGGTGAGCGTGCGCTTGCCTCGGCGCCAGCGGTCGAACGCCTTGTCGACGACGAGCGGATCGATGACCGGCGCGGGGGAGAGGATCGGGTCGACGCCATGCCGGATCGCCTCGTGCTTGAGCAGCGAGAAGTCATACGGGGCGTTGTACGCGACGACCGGGATCCCCTCGTCGAGGAGGGCCCGAAGGGCCAGCACTACGGCGGCGACGACCTGCGCCGCCGGAGCCCCGTGCGTGCGGGCATGGGCGGTCGTCACGCCATGGATCGCCGCCGCGCCTTCGGGGATCTCGACGCCGGGATCGGCAAGCCAGTCGCGCGCGCTGATCACCCGGCCCGAGGCATCCAGCACTCCGACGTGGGCGGTGACGATGCGGTCGGAGGTCACATCGATGCCGGTCGTCTCGAGATCGAACACGCCGACCACCCTGGTCCACTCGGGCCGATCGAACAACTCGAGCTGCTCGGGTTGCCAGTGGTCCATGCCGATCACGGTATGTGCGACCTCCGACATCGGGGTCGAGGCGCTCCGTAGACTCGGGTGATGCCCACTGTGAGTCCCTACGCCGCGCTCGTCGAGCGCGTCCCGGTCGTGCGCCGCGAAGCCGCGGTGCTCGGCGGCACGACCGCGTACTGGGATTACGGTCCGGCGGATGCCGCCACCGTCGTGGTCGCAGTCCACGGCTTCCGCGGCGAGCACCACGGACTCGAACCGGTGGTCGCCCATCTGCCCGAGCTGCGCATCATCTCGCCCGACCTGCCCGGTTTCGGCGAGACACCGCCGCTGCCCGGCAGACGCCACGACCTCGACGCCTATGCCGACTGGCTCGAGGCCTTCGTCGCGGCGGTGGCGCCGGGAGCGATCATCCTCGGCCACTCGTTCGGATCGATCGTCGTATCGGCGGCGGTCGCGCGCGGCCTGGCGACGCCGCAGGTCATCCTCGTGAACCCGATCGGCGCTCCGGCGCTCGAAGGTCCCCGCGGCATCCTCACCCGGCTGGCGGTCTTCTACTACTGGGCCGGCGCGAAGCTTCCCGAGCGTATGGGCGACGCCCTGCTGCGCAGTGGCCTCATCGTGCGCGTCATGAGCGTGTCGATGGCGAAGACCCGAGAGACCGAGCTGCGCCGGTTCATCCATGACCAGCACGACACCTATTTCTCGCGCTTCGCCGACCGGGATGTGCTGCACGACGCCTTCGTGGCATCCGTCTCACATGATGTCAGCGAGTTCGCGGCGCAGATCGCGCAGCCCACGCTGCTCGTGGCTGCGCAGAAGGACGACATCACGCCCATCGAAGCCGAACGCGTCCTGGCGGGCATCTTCCCTGACGCCGAGCTGGTCGAGATCCCCGAGGTCGGGCACCTCATCCACTACGAGACGCCCGCGCCGGCAGCCGATGCGATCAGACGGTTTCTCGCGCCTTCCGCGCCCGGTACGCGTTGACGTTCATCCGGTTGCCGCAGTTGCCGGTGTCGCAGTATCGCTTGGAGCCGTTGCGCGAGTAGTCGACATAGACCGAGGCGCAGTCGTCTGCGGAGCAGACGCGCACCCGGTCGTACTCGTTCGCGCGGATCACATCGACGAAGGCCATCGCGGCCTCCACGAGGATCCGAGTGGCGAGCGGCGCGTCATCCGAAGTCGCGTGGACGTGCCAGTCGTACCCGTCGTGGATCGTGAGCTGGGGGAGTGCGCCGCCGTCGCGGAGCATCGCGTTCACGAGCGGGACCGCGCTGTCGCGGTCGACATCCCAGAGCGCCCGCAGACGAAGACGGATGCCGCGCATCGCGGCCAGCTCGGCCCTGTCGCGTCGGATGCGCCCGGTGTAGGGGTTGGCGGCGAGGTACGCATTGAGATCGTCGAGCGTCTGCAGCCGGTCGGGATCGTCGACGCCGGGGAGGGTGTTCACCAGGTCGACCGTGGCCGCGAGCGATCGCTGCGTGTCATGAATGAAGACCATGTTGACTCCTGACTGCCCGATCGATAGTGTCACCAGTGTACTGATAGAACACTCCTGACAGTCCGGATTCCCGCCATGAGCACATCGACCGCTTCGCTCACGCTGCCCCAGGTCGCGTCGGCCTCGCGGATCCGAACGGCGGGACTCGCCCTGGCGGTGGCGTCCGCCCTGGCGTTCTCCTCGAGCGGTCCGGTCGTCAAGCCGCTCCTGGACGAAGGTTGGTCGCTCGGCGCCGCGCTGCTGATCCGCATGGGCATCTCCGGCCTGCTGCTGTCGCCCGCGCTGATCGTCGCGATCGTGCGGGAACGCTCGTTCCTCCGCCGCCACGGGATGCTCATCCTCGGGTTCGGCCTGACGGCGGTCGCCGGGTGCCAGCTGCTCTTCTTCTCCGCGATGCAGCGGATGCCCGTGGCCATCGCCCTGCTCATCCAGTACCTCGCACCCGTTCTGCTCGTGGGCCTCGCCTGGGTGCGCACACGACGCGCCCCCTCGCGACTGGTCCTGATCGGATCCGCGGTCGCCGTCATCGGCCTCGTGCTCGTCGTCGACATCGCGGGCGCGCACTTCGACCTCATCGGAACCCTGCTCGCGCTCGGAGCCGCGGTCTGCGTCGGCGCCTACTTCCTGATCTCCGAGCGCGCCGGCGATGACCTGCCGCCACTCGCGCTTGCGTCCGGCGGCCTGCTCACCGGCGCGGTGCTCATGGCGGTCCTCTGCGCGATCGGCGTCCTGCCGTTCGAGGCACCGGCGGTGGATGTCGTCCTGGGCGGAATGGTCATGCCATCGATCGTGCCGATGCTGTGGGTCGCCGGCGTCGCGACGACGATCGGCTATGCCTTCGGCGTCATGGCCGTGCCTCGGATCGGGTCGCGGGTGGCGTCGTTCGTCGGCCTCTCGGAAGTGCTGTTCGCCCTCGGGTTCGCCTGGCTGCTGCTCGGCGAGGTGCCCGCACCGATCCAGTTCGTCGGCGGCGCGCTCATCCTGGTCGGCGTCGTGCTCGTGCGAGCCGATGCCGGCACCGAGGGAACGGCCGAGAGGCCTACTCCTCCTGCTGTGCCAATTCCATGAGCGGCGTCACGCGATAGCCGATCACTTCGCCCATCACGAGTGAGGTCTCGGTACGCTCGATCCCGTCGATCGCGAGGATGCGGGCATCCGTGTCGAAGAGATGCTGTGTGTCGCGGCAGGCGACGCGAATGAGCAGATCGACCTGCCCGCTCAGTCCGTGCACCTGGACGATCTCCGGAACGTTCGCGAGCTCGGCGGTGATGCGCGGAAGATCTGCCTGGCGCACGATGGCGCTGATGAACGCCTCGATCGGAAAGCCCAGCGCCGACGAGGAGATCGCCCGCTCGTAGGAGAGGAAGACACCGGCCCGCTCGAGGCGCGCCATGCGCGCCTGCACCGTGTTGCGGGACAGTCCGAGACGTTCTGCGAGCGCGACGACCGTGGCACGCGGGTCTGCCGAGAGGGCCGCGAGCAGTTCCAAGTCGAATCGGTCGAGAGTGCTCATAGTGCGAAACTTTAGCACGCCATTACCCGCTGATGCTGGTCAACATGCTCAAGCGGATCACCAATGGTTGAGCGAGGTGCTTCAGCGACGTATTCTTCAGCTGTCGGCGACGTTGCCGGCGCCTGGAACGGCGGGCCGCCTCACGAGGGCTGACCGCCGCGACGAAGGGAAACGACGATGTACACCCTCACACCGAGAACCGAAGTGGCAGGCGACCTCGAGCACGTGGCCCGACTGGTCACCGAGGACGGCGAGCGCATCTCCGATCCCGACCTCGACCGATTCGTGGCCGACGTCGACGCCGAGGTGCTCCGCAGCCTATACCGCGACATGACGCTGGTCCGCCGCATCGACACCGAGGGCGTCGCCCTGCAGCGGCAGGGCCAGCTCGGACTCTGGGCGCCCTGCCAGGGTCAGGAGGGCGTGCAGGTCGGCACCGCTCGCGCGCTCCGCCGGGACGACTTCGTCTTCCCCAGCTACCGCGAGATCGGCGTCAACTTCGTCCGAGGCGCAAAGCCCGCCGACTTCGTGCTGGCCTGGCGGGGGGAGGAGCACTCCACCTACAACCCCTACGACATCAACACCGCGACGCCCCAGATCATCATCGGCGCGCAGTCGCTGCACGCGGTGGGCTATGCCATGGGCATCCAGCGCGATGGCACCGACCAGGTGGCCGTCGCGTACTTCGGCGATGGCGCCACCAGCCAGGGCGATGTGAACGAGGCGATGGTGTTCGCCTCCTCGTTCCGCGCACCGGCGGTGTTCGTGTGCACCAACAACCAGTGGGCGATCTCCGAGCCCGTGACCGTTCAGGCGAAGTTCCCGATCGCCGGCCGAGCGCCGGGCTTCGGCATCCCGAGCCTGCGCATCGACGGCAACGACGCCCTCGCGAGCCTCGCGGCGATGCGCTGGGCGCTCGACCACGCTCGGCACGGCCGTGGTCCCGCCTTCATCGAGGCCGTGACCTACCGGATGGGCCCGCACACGACCTCCGACGACCCGACCCGCTACCGCGACAAGGACGAGGTGGAGCGGTGGCGTCGGCGCGATCCGATCCTGCGTGTCGAAGCGCTCCTCCGCGCGCAGGGCGAGTTCCCCGACGACTTCCGCGCGGATGTCGATGCCGAGGCGGATCGCCTGGCCGCAGCGGTGCGGGGAGCAGCCCTCGGTGCGCGCTCCCGCGAGCCGATCGGCGTGCTCGACCATGTCTACGCCGAGCCGCACAGCGGCCTCGACGAGCAGCGCACGGCGTTCGCGGCGTACCTGGCCGGCTTCCAGTCCGTGGAGGCCTGATCATGGTTCAGCTCACCATGGCGAAAGCCGTCAACGAGGGCCTGCGACGCGCGATGGCCGACGACCCCAAGGTGCTCGTCATGGGCGAGGACATCGGCAAGCTCGGCGGCGTCTTCCGTGTCACCGATGGGCTCCTCGATGAGTTCGGCGCCGCCCGCGTCATCGACACCCCGCTCGCGGAGTCCGGGATCATGGGCGCGGCAGTCGGCCTCGCGTTCCGCGGCTTCCGCCCGGTGGTCGAGATCCAGTTCGACGGCTTCGTCTATCCTGCGTTCGACCAGATCGTCTGCCAGGTCGCGAAGATGCACTACCGCACGCGCGGCAACGTCAAGATGCCGATCACCATCCGGATTCCCTGGGCCGGCGGAGTCGGTGCGGCCGAGCACCACTCCGAGTCGCCGGAGGCGTACTTCGTGCACACCTCCGGGCTGCGCGTGGTGGCGGTGTCTAATCCTCAGGACGCGTACCTGATGCTCCGCCAGGCGATCGCCTCGGACGACCCCGTCGTCTACTTCGAGCCGAAGCGGCTGTACCACACCAAGGGCGACGTCGAACTCGACATCCATCTCGCCGATGCGCCCCCGATGGGCCTCGCGCGCATCGCCCGCGAGGGTTCGGACGTGACGCTGCTCACCTACGGCGCTCAGGTCGCGACGGCACTCGACGCCGCGACCGCGGCCGAAGACGACGGGATCTCGATCGAGGTCATCGACCTGCGCTCGATCTCGCCGGTGGACTACCGCACCGTCACCGCCTCCGTGCGCAAGACCGGGCGCGTCGTCGTCACGCACGAAGCCGCGCGGGAAGCGGGCGTGGGGGCAGAGCTCATCGCGAGCGTCACCGAGAAGTGCTTCAACTACCTGGAGTCGGCCCCGGTGCGAGTGACCGGACACGACATCCCCTACCCGCCGGCGAAGCTCGAGAAGTACCATCTGCCCGACCTCGACCGGATCCTCGACGCGGTCGACCGCGTCCTCGACCGGCCGAACAGCCTGGCGGGGGTGGACCTGTGATCGAGGAATTCCGACTGCCCGACCTCGGTGAAGGACTCCCCGAGGCGGAGCTCGTCCAGTGGCTCGTGGCCGAGGGCGACACCGTCACCTTGAACCAGACCATCGCCGAGGTCGAGACCGCCAAGGCGATCGTCGAGCTGCCTTCGCCGTTCGCGGGCACGGTGTCGGCGCTGCACGCCCAGGCGGGCGACGTCGTCGAGGTCGGAGCGGTGCTCATCGCCTTCGAGGTGGCCGGAGCGGATGCCGCGTCCGCCCCGCCGCCGGACGTCGCCGTCGCGGCGGCGAGTGCGCCCGCAGACCACGCCGATGCCCCGGCCGAGAAGGCGACCCCGAACCTCGTCGGCTATGGCGCCGCACCTCGTGCCGCCGGACGTCCGCAGCGACGGGCCCGCACGTTCGCGGCATCCGTCCCTGCCGGCTCCGCCGACACCGCGGTGCTCGAGGCCGCTCCGCACGACGTGCTGCACGCGCCGGAGATCGTGGATGCCCCGACCGAGCGGCGTCGGTCCACGCCGCCGGTGCGCAAGCTCGCCAAAGACCTCGGGGTCGACCTCGCGCTGATCGAGCCCTCCAGCGAGACCGGACTGATCACGCGGGCGGATGTCGAGGCCTACGCCGAGCGCGTCGGCACGGCGGGCGTCGCCAGTGGCGAAGAGCCACACGAGGCGATTCCCGCGTCGCCGGCGGCGCTCGCCGCCGATCGGCCGCGAGAGCGCCGCATCCCGATCCGCGGCGTGCGCAAGTTCACCGCCGAGGCGATGGTGCGCTCCGCGTTCACCGCCCCGCACGTCACGACGTTCCTCACGGTCGACGTGACAGCGACCATGGAACTGGTCGCCTCATTCAAGGCCGATCGCAGCCTGCAGGATCAGCGCATCGGCGTCATGGCCATCGCCGCGAAGGCGACCTGCCTCGCGCTCCAGCGCACGCCCGGACTCAATTCGCGGTGGGATGCCGAAGCCGGCGAGATCGTCGAACCGACGTACGTCAACCTCGGCATCGCGGCGGCGACCGACCGCGGTCTCATCGTTCCGGTGATCCGCGATGCCGATCAGCTCAACCTCGTCGAACTTGCTGGCGCCATCGGCCGTCTCGCCGAGCTGGCCCGGTCAGGCAAGACGCCTCCGGTGGACATGATGGGCGGCACGTTCTCGATTTCCAACGTCGGCGTCTTCGGCGTCGACGCGGGCACCCCGATCATCAATCCGGGGGAGGCGGGCATCCTCGCCCTCGGCGCGGTGCGTCGTCAGCCGTGGGAGCACCGCGGCGAGATCGCGCTGCGCGACGTCATGACACTGAGCCTGTCGTTCGATCATCGCCTGGTCGACGGTGCGCAGGGCGCGCGATTCCTGACCGATCTCGGGGGAGTCCTGCGCGAACCCGGACGGGCGATGCTGCTGGGCTGAGGGCAGGTGCTGGGGATCTCGGCGCTCGAGATCTGGAACTCAGATCTCGAGCGCCGAGAGGGCCATCGTCTCCAGGATGCCGCGCACGGTGCTGTCTGCGGGCGTATCGCGCCCGCCGCGCACGCTGTGCGGCGTCGAGTTGATGAGGCCGAAGCACGCGTGCGCGCGCACGCGGAGGTCGCTGACCGCCCGGGTCGGGTGCAGCCGCGCGAGGACGCCCATCCACAGCTCGACGTACGCCCGTTGCAGCCGCCGCACCGTGCTGCGATCGGCGTCGCTCAGGCTTGCGAGATCACGGTCCTGCACGCGGATGACGTCGGCATCGCTCAGGGCGAAGTCGACGTGGAAGCGCACCAGGGCGTTCAGCTGAGTCGCGGCCGCGGCATCCGTTCCGACGACCTCCTGGCCGCCGGCGAGGAGGCGTTCGCTGACGCCGACCAGGATCGCCCCGAGGAGCGCCTGCTTGTTCGCGAAGTGGCGATAGACGGCCGGACCGCTCACGCCGACGGCGGCGCCGAGGTCTTCGAGGCTCACGCCGCTGAAGCCGCGCTCGGCGAACAGTCGCGAAGCCTCGTGCAGCAGCGCCGCATGGCGGTCGGCTTTCGCGCGATCACGCTCGGTGAGACCACTTGTCATTTCAGTTAATCCTCGCTAACCTGGTGACCCAGTTAGTGAACACTAACCAGTCCGTGTGGGATCGATCAACCGATGTGATCCGATCGTGACGTCGATGTCGACGTCGGAGGTGTGATGAGCGCTCTGCCCAGCGTCGCGACCCGCGACGAGGCGTTCGAACGGAACGATCAGGGCCAGCGTGCGCTGGCCGGGGCGCTGCGCGACAAGCGCGCCCGGACGGCAGAAGGCGKGCCGATCGGCTCACGCGAGCGACATGTCTCACGGGGCAAGCTGCTGCCCAGGGATCGTGTCGCGCGCCTGCTCGATGAGGGCAGTCCGTTCCTCGAACTGGCGCCGCTGGCCGCCGACGGACTCTACGACGGTGAGGCGCCCGCCGCGGGTCTCATCACCGGGATCGGGCTGGTCCACGGTCGACACGTCATGGTGGTCTGCAACGATGCGACGGTCAAGGGCGGCACCTACTACCCGCTGACGGTGAAGAAGCATCTCCGCGCCCAGGAAGTGGCGCTCGAGAACCGGCTGCCGTGCGTGTACCTGGTCGACTCCGGCGGCGCATTCCTTCCCATGCAGGACGAGGTGTTCCCCGATCGCGACCACTTCGGCCGGATCTTCTACAACCAGGCCCGGCTGTCGGCGGTGGGCATCCCGCAGATCGCCGCTGTGCTCGGATCGTGCACCGCCGGCGGGGCATACGTGCCCGCGATGAGCGATGAGACGGTCATCGTCCGCAATCAGGGCACGATCTTCCTCGGCGGACCACCCCTGGTCAAAGCCGCGATCGGCGAGATCGTCACGGCAGAGGAGCTCGGCGGGGGAGAGCTGCACGCGCGCCGCTCCGGGGTCGTTGACCACCTCGCCGACGATGACGAACAGGCACTCGAAATCGTCCGCGACATCGTCGCGACCCTCCCGCCTCCGGCGGAGCCCTTCGTCCGCGTGCGCGAGGCGGTCGACCCGGTCGCCGACCCGGCAGACCTGTACGGCGTGGTGCCGGTGGACGTCAACCAGCCCTACGACGTGCGAGAGGTGATCGCGCGCCTCGTCGACGGGAGCGAGTTCCACGAGTTCAAGCGCGAGTACGGCACGACCCTCGTCACGGGCTTCGCGCACATCCATGGCCATCCGGTCGGGATCGTCGCGAACAACGGCGTGCTGTTCGGCGAGTCGGCGCTCAAGGGCGCGCACTTCATCGAACTGTGCGACCAGCGGGAGACGCCGATCCTGTTCCTGCAGAACATCTCGGGCTTCATGGTCGGAACGGATGCCG
>NZ_JBFUFC010000087.1:0-15689 GCF_056403635.1 Microbacterium sp. P2_F9
AGGCCGATCACGATCGCGGCCTTCGCGCGGGCGCCGCGCCCGGCGACGAGGTCGGAGACATCCACGCCCTTCAGGAGTCCGCCCACGACCCACACCGCGCCCGGATACGCCGCGAGCGAGGATGCGGCGGCATGCGGGTTCGTGGCCTTGGAATCGTCGACCCACGTGACGCCGCCCTGGACCGCGACGACCTGGATGCGGTGCGGGTCGAGCGTGAACTCCTGCAGGGCGGCGCGGATCGCCACCGGCGGCACATCGAGCGCACGGGCGAGAGCGCTGGCCGCGAGGATGTTCGCGACCATGTGCGGTGCGCCGAGCCCTAGGGCTGCGACATCCGCCACCGTCGTGAGCTCGAGGGCGCTGGTGTGGCGGTCGTCGAGGAAGGCGCGATCGACGAGGATCCCGTCGACCACGCCGAGATCGCTCGGCCCCGGGACTCCGAGGTCGAATCCGATGGCGCGCGCGCCCTCGACGACATCGGCGTCCTCGACCATGCGGCGGGTCGCGGCATCCGCCTTGTTGTACACGCACGCGACGCGCGTGCTGTCGTAGACGTGCGCCTTCGCGTCGCGGTACGCGTCGGACGAGCCGTGCCACTCGAGGTGGTCGTCGGCGAGGTTGAGACACACGCTCGCGAACGGCGACACCGGCTCGGGTCCGTCCTGCAGGCCGAGGTACCAGAGCTGGTGGCTCGACAGCTCGACGACGAGCGCGTCGAAGCCCTCGGGGTCGCGCACCGCGTCGAGCACCGGAGTGCCGATGTTGCCGACGGGCGCGGCCCGCAGGCCGCCCGCGACGAGCATGGTCGCGGTCAGCCGGGTCGTGGTGGTCTTGCCGTTGGTCCCCGTGATGAGGATCCAGTCGGCGGGTGTTCCGTCGGCGCGCACGACCTTGTCGCGCACCCGCCAGGCCAGCTCGACGTCGCCCCAGAGTCCGACGCCGCGCTCGCGCGCCCATGTGATCACCGGATGCCCCGGCGGGAAGCCGGGCGATGCCACGACGAGTTCGGGATCGAACTCGGCCAGCGCAGGGGGGACATCGCTCAGTGAGCCGACCCAGAGCCGCGCCCCGATGACCGGGAGGAGCCGCTCGTACTCCTCGTCGGCGCGCTCGGTGACGACGAGGACATCGGCGCCGAGCTCGGCCAGCGTGTCGGCGACCGAGAAGCCGGTCACCGAGAGGCCGAGCACAGCGACCCGCAGCCCCTTCCAGTCGGCGTGCCAGCTCGTGAGGGCGCTGAGGCGATCGGCGCTCATGTGCGGGCGAGCCACTCGACGTAGAAGAGCCCGACGCCGGTGACGGCGAGCATGGCGGCGATGATCCACATCCGCACGACGATCGTCGTCTCGGCCCAGCCGCGCATCTCGAGGTGATGATGGAACGGGCTCATCAGGAAGAGGCGCTTGCCTCGCGTGAGCTTGAAGTAGTAGCGCTGGAGGATCACCGACCCGGGTCCGATGATGAAGACGCCTGCGACGATGACGGTGAGCACCTCGGTGCGCGACAGGATCGACATCGCGGCGATGACCCCGCCGATCGCCATCGACCCGACGTCGCCCATGAACACMTGCGCCTTGGGCGCGTTCCACCACAGGAACCCGGCGAGGGCGCCGACGAACGCCGCAGCGACGATCGTGAGATCCAGCGGATCGCGGGTGCCGTAGCAGGCGGTCTGGAAGGAGGCGACCAGGTCCGAGGAGTCGCAGCGCTGCTGGAACTGCCAGAACGTGACGAGGCTCATCGCGGCGATCGTGAAGATGCCCGATCCGGCCGCGAGTCCGTCGAGGCCATCGGTCACGTTCGTGCTGTTCGACCAGGCGACCCCGATGAACGTGATCCACAGGATGTAGAGGATCCACCCGACCACGAGGCCGAGCGCCATGAAGGACAGCAGTGGGATGTCCCGGAAGATCGAGACGTACGGAGACGCCGGGGTCTGCCCGGCGGCGTTCGGGAAGTTCAGCGAGACGATCGCCCAGGGGACGACGACGATGACCTGCCCGAGGATCTTGCGCCACCCGGTCAGTCCGAGGCTGCGCTGGTGGTGCACCTTCATGTAGTCGTCGATGAAGCCGACGACCCCGAATCCGACCATCATCCACAGCACGAGCAGGCCCGAGACGGTGGGCGGGAAGTTTCCGGCGTACGTGCCGATGAAGTAGCCGACCAGCGTGCCGACGATGAAGATCACACCGCCCATGGTGGGGGTGCCCCGCTTGGCCTCGTGGGGCGGGATGTTCCCGTCCTCAGGCGTGCGGATGATCTGGCCCCAGCCCCACCTGCGGAACCACCGCAGGAACACCGGCGTGAGGAACAGGGTGAAGGCCAGCGAGATCGACGCAGCAGTAAGGAGGGATCTCACGAGAACGATTCTCCCAGACGATCGCCCAGGTGCCGCAGACCTGCCGAGTTGGAGGACTTGACCAGCACCCGATCGCCGTCCCGCAGTTGGGTGAGGAGATAGTCGTAGGCCTCGTCGGCGGTGGCGAAGTAGACCCCCTCGCCGTCCCACGAGCCCTCGCCGACGACGGCGAGGAACAGCCGCCGCGCCTCGGGTCCGATCACGACGATGCGCTGGATGCCCAGCCGCACCGCCTGCAGGCCGATGCGGTCGTGCTCTTCGCCCGCGTACTCCCCCAGTTCGCTCATCGCGCCGAGCACCGCGACGGTCCGCTCGCCCGGCCCCGTGATCTGCGCGAGGGTGCGCAGCGCGGCCGACATCGAGTCGGGGCTGGCGTTGTAGGCGTCGTTGATGATCCGCACGCGGTCGGACCCCATCGGCTGCATGCGCCACCGCTCGGCCAGCTCGACCGTCTCGAGGCGCGTGATGCAGTCCTGCAGCGACACCCCGAGGGCGGTCGCCGCGGCGATCGCCGCGAGCGCGTTCATGACGTGGTGCTCGCCGAGGACCTTCAAGTTCAGGGGCAGAGTGACACCGTCGGCGGTGATCGTGGAGCGGGTACCGGATGCCGTGACCTCGACGTCGTCGGCGCGCACGTGGGTCGCACCGCCGCCTCGGCCGAACCAGCGGACCGCGGCATCGCGCTCAGCGGCGATCGACGCCATGGACGCGACCCGCCCGTCATCGGCGTTGAGCACCGCGAGCCCCCCGGGGCGCACGGCCCGCACGAGCTCGGACTTGGCCGCGAGCGTCGCCTCGATGCCGCCGAAGCCGCCCGCGTGCGCCATGCCCACCATCAGGACGACCCCGAGATCCGGTTCGACGAGCCCGGCGAGGCGAGCGATCTCGCCGGGCGCGCTCGCACCGAACTCGCTGACCAGGAATCGCGTCGTGGCCGTCACGCGCAGCATGGTCAGCGGGGCGCCGACCTCGTTGTTGAACGACGCGCGCGGCGACACGGTCTCGCCCTCGGACTCGAGGATGCGGGCGAGGAGGTTCTTGGTCGTGGTCTTGCCGTTCGAGCCGGTGATGCCCACGACGCGCAGCTCGCCCTCGGCCCGCACGCGCGCGACGGTGGCGCGCGCGAGATCGGCCAGTGCGGCGACGACGTCGGGCACGACGATCTGCGAGACCGCGGCGTCGACCGGTCGCTCGACGAGCGCGAGGACCGCACCGGCCGCCACAGCGGTGTCGACGAAGAGGTGCCCGTCGGTCACCTCGCCGGGCTTCGCCACGAAGATGTCGCCGGGGCCGATCAGCCGGGAGTCGGTGTCGACCGCGCCGGATACGACGGTGTCCGGGGTGTGGGATGCCGCGAGGCGCAGTTCACCGGAGACGACGTGGGCGAGCCTGCTGAGAGTGAAGTCGATCATCGGTTCTCCGGCCGGACCGACGTCACTGAGCGAACTTGGGGAGCAGTGTGGGTGCTGACGTCGCCGGCATGATGCGATAGGTCTTGAGCACCTGGGTCATGGCCTTCTGCCATGCCGGCGCATTGGCCGCAGATGACTTTACCCTGGTCGGCTCGTCGAGCGTGACGACGACGAGGTACTGCGGGTCGTCGGCAGGCGCGAATCCGATCATCGTCGTGAAGTACACGCCACGCTTGTAGCCGCCGTTGCCGTCCGACTTCTCGCCCGTGCCGGTCTTGCCCGCCACACGGTATCCGGGAATGGCGACCTGCGGAGCGAGCTGCCCCTGCACGAAGACGTTCTCGAGCATCTGCTGCACGTCGGTCGCGGTCTGTTCGCTGAGGATCCGCGAGGGCTCGGGCAGCTGCGGCTTCTCCACGGTGCCATCAGGTTCGGTGCACGACTCGACGATCGACAGCGGCACCTTGACCCCGTCGTTCGCGATGGCCTGGTACGCCCCCGCCAGCTCAGGCACGGTCGTCGAGACACCCTGCCCGAACGCGGTGTTGTAGAGCGTCTGGTAGTCCCACGTGTCGGGCTTGGAGAGCCAGCCGTTGGACTGGCCGTAGAACGGGATGCTGCTTCCATCGCCGATGCCGAACCGCTTGAAGTAGTCGTATCGGGTCTGGGCGCTCACCCGCTCGGAGAACTTCGAGATGCCCGCATTGGACGAGTCGATGAGCACGCCGGTCAGCGTGTAGTCGTACGTCGGGTGATCGAAGGCGTCGCTCACGCGTGCCCCATTGGCGAAGGTCTCGTCGCCGGAGACGGTGACGCTCGAGCGCGGGGTCTGCCCGCCGGCGTCGATGAGCGTCGCTGCGGTGAGCGCCTTGAAGGTCGATCCGGGCTCGAAGGAGTTGGTGAAGATCCGGCTCCCGCGATCGTCGACCTTCGACGCCGCGACGTCGTTGGGGTCGACGGTCGGGTACTCGGCGGCGGCCCGGATCTTGCCCGTGGCCACCTCGACGACGGTGATCGTGCCGGACAGCGCCTGCTCGTCCTGCACCTGCTCGGCGATCAGCTGCTGGAGGTACCACTGCAGGTCGCGGTTGATCGTGAGCGTCAGCGTCCCGCCGTCGACAGCAGGATCCTCGACCTCGGTCCCGGGGATGATGACCCCGTCCTTGCCCTTCTCGTAGGCGAGGGTGCCGTCCGTCGCGGTGAGGCAGTCGTTCTCGCTCTGCTCCAGCCCGCCGAGCGGTGCCCCGTCGATCCCCATGTAGCCCACCACGTTGCCGGCCACTGCGCCGTCCGGGTAGGTGCGTGCGGGGTGGGGCTCGAAGTACAGGAACGGGATGCCGAGATCGGCCAGCGTGCGGAACTGCTCGGTGGTGAGCCCCCGCTTGAGCAGCGCGTACTGCGAGTCCGGGTCGGCCGCACGGGCATCGTCGACGACCTTCTGGACCTCTTCGGCCGTCTGGCCGGTGATCTCGGCGATCTCGGCGGCGACTTCGGTCCACGGGACCTCGACGACCTTGCCCTTGTCGTTCTTCCGTTTGAGCGGTCCCACGTTCGAGGGGTCGAGCTGCGCGTCGTACAGCAGGATGCTGCCGGCGAGCGTCTGCCCGGACTCGTCGACGATGCTTCCTCTGGTGCCGTACACCGGCCTGCCGCCGCCGAGCGCGTTGGCGAGCGAATCCTCGATGTGCTCGGCCGCGCTCACGACCTGGATGTCGACGAGTCGCACGATGAATCCGGCGAGCACCACGAGCACGACGGCGAGGGCGACCACGGTGCGACGGCGCGGGCTGCGGGTGCTCTTGGTGGTCATGACCTCAGTGTGTGCTCGGGGTGGGCAGTCCGTCGGTGAGCGCCGGCGGAGTGTTCGCGATCGCGACACCATCCGCCGGAACTCCGTCGGCCGTGGTGCCGTCGGGGTTCGTCTCCGCAGCGATCACGGGCGCTCCCGCGATCGTCGCGTCCGGCTCGGTCACGAGCGGGGTGTCGGTGATGAGGGCGTTGGGCACGCCGGCGCGGCCAATGGCGTCGACCGATGACGCGCCGAGCGCCACCTGCCCCGCACCGAGGATGGCCCCATCGCTGAGCCGCAGATAGTTCGGCGACTCGTTGATCACCATGCCGAGGGCGGAGGCGTTCGCCGCGAGATACTGCGGCGAGCTGAGCCCGGCGACGTCGTCGTACAGCATCTGACTCTGCCAGCCGAGCTCGCGCTGCGTGCTGCGGAGGGCGGAAAGCTCATACGAGCCCTGGGTGGTCAGCACCGAGAGCCACATCTGGGCGGCGCCGATCGTGATCGCCCCGCCCAGTGCGATCATCGCGTAGAGCAGCCGAGGACGGCGGCGCGCCGGAGCGTCCAGCAGCCGCAGCCGCCGTCGCGCCTCGTCCCAGCGGGATGGGGGCGGCGCGGTGCGCAGTGGAACGCTCATCGCGCCTCCTTGATGCGCTCGGCCGCGCGAAGGCGCACCGGGGTCGCTCTGGGATTGCGCGCGATCTCCTCGGCAGACGCGAGCTCGGCGCCCTTGACGAGCAGCCGGAAGCGCGGGGTGTGTTCGGGGAGCTCGACCGGGAGCCCCGCCGGAGCCGTGGAGGCGGTCGCATCGGCGAAGTCGTGCTTGACGATGCGGTCTTCGAGGGACTGGTACGACATGACCACCATCCGCCCGCCCACCCGGAGCAGATCGAGCCCCGCCGGAATCGCGCGTTCGAGCACGGAGAGCTCGCGGTTGACTTCGATCCGCAGCGCCTGGAAGACCCGCTTGGCCGGATGTCCCGTCCGCTGCAGCGCCGCGGGCGTCGCGTCGTGGAGGATCGAGACCAGTCGGCCGGACCGTTCGATCGGCGCCTCCTGTCGAGCGCGGATGATGGCTCGGGCGTAGCGGCCGGACAGCTTCTCCTCGCCGTACCGCTCGAAGATGCGGCGCAGGTCGCCTTCGCCGTAGGTGGCGAGGATGTCGGCGGCCGTCGTGCCGGAGGTCTGATCCATGCGCATGTCGAGCGGCGCATCCCGTGCGTACGCGAAGCCGCGGTCAGCCTCGTCGAGCTGGAGCGAAGAGACGCCGAGATCGAAGAGGATGCCGTCGACCGATGATCGGCCGGTCGATGTGACGGCCTCGGCGATGCCGTCGTACACGGTGTGCACGAGCGTCACCCGGTCGCCGAACGGCGCGAGCCGCTCCCCGGCGATGGCCAGAGCGTCGCGGTCGCGGTCGAGGCCGATGAGATGGAGCCTGGGAAAGCGCTCGAGGAACGCCTCGGCATGGCCGCCCATGCCGAGCGTCGCATCGACGAGCACCGCGCCTTCGGGCTCGACGGCGGGGGTGAGCAGTTCGACGCAGCGGTCGAGCAGCACGGGAGTGTGGATGTCGCGGAGGTTCATGATGTCTGGGCACTGGTCCCCCGGCCCTGATCCCCATCCGCTCTGACCTGGCGCCGGGGAAGTRCGTCAGGGCGGGAGCGGCTGGGAGTCACGGCCGGGGGGCTCAGAACAGGCCCGGAATCACCTCCTGCTCCAGCTCGGCATAGCTCTCTTCGTTGCCTTCCGCGTAGGTGTTCCACGCGTCGGCGTTCCAGATCTCGGCATGGGCGCCCACGCCGGTGACGACGAGGTCTCGCTCCAGGCCGGCATAGGCGCGCAGCGGAGGGGGGATCGTGATGCGGTTCTGGCTGTCGGGCTTTTCGGCGCTTGCCCCGGAAAGGAACATCCGCAGGAAGTTCCGGGCGTCCCTGTTGGTCAGGGGGGTCTCGCGGATCCGCTCGTGGATGCGCTCGAACTCCGCCGCGCTGAAGACGTACAGGCAGCGGTCCTGTCCGCGGGTGACCACGATGCCGGCACCGAGGTCGTCACGGAACTTCGAGGGAAGGATGACGCGCCCTTTGTCATCGAGCTTGGGAGTGTGCGTGCCCAGAAGCATCGGCGGATCACCCCCCTCTGTTCGGCCCCCCGACGGGTATGTCCGCCACTTTACTCCACTTCCCTCCACATGGCTATGCGAATCACGGCGCAGTTGGGCCCGTCCTCCACTCGTCCGGAATCCGGCACGAGATGACGCGCGCTGCCGTCTGCGTCCGGGCAAAAAAAAGAGCACCGACCCGAAGGTCGATGCTCTTGAAAGGTCAGGCGGCTGTCAGCGGTCTTCCTGGCGGCGGTCCCAGCGATCGTTCATGCGATCCATGAACGAAGTCGATCGGTGCGGCTTGGCGGCCTGCGGTTCGGTCTCGAGCGGCACCGCGCCGAGGCCCTTCGTCGGCGTGACCGCGAGGATCACACCGCCCAGCATGACCACGAAGCCGATGACGCCCACGACCACGAAGCTCGTCGATACCCCGAAGATCAGACCGCCGAGGCCCACCAGAACCAGGATCGTGCCGTAGACGATGTTGCGATAACTCAACGTGCGGCCATCTGTGGRCGCGCTCACGACATCCGCGTCGTTCCGCATGAGATGGCGTTCCATCTCATCAAGCAGGCGCTGCTCCTGTTCGGAGAGTGGCATGCTTCCCCCTCTACACACTCGAACGCGTCAATTCTACGCGTGCCTTGGATCACTAGGCTAGGCCCGTGTCAGCCCCTGTGGATCCCGTCGCGGCTATTTCTCAGCGACTGGACAACTTCGTCGCCATCCAGCGCGATGAGTCAGACGGTCTCGGCACCGAAGCGGCCCTCTTCGTCGGCGCGGCAGCCGACGCTCTCCGTGGCGGCAAGCGGCTGCGCGGGCGGTTCTGCGTCGCCGGATTCCGGGCCGTGGCGGAGCTCTCCGATCGCTCCGGAGCGCTGCCCGCTGAAGTGATCGCCGCCGCCGCGTCGCTCGAGGTCTTTCACGCGGCGGCGCTCGTCCACGACGATCTCATCGACAACTCCGATACGCGCCGAGGGCGGCCGGCGGCCCACCGGTCGCTCGAGGCGGCGCACCGGGCCGCAGGCTGGGAGGGCGATGCCGCCGCCTTCGGCCGGTCGGCCGCCGTGCTCCTCGGCGACCTGCTGCTGGCGTGGAGCGACGACCTCTTCGAAGACGGGCTGGCCGCGGCATCCGTCTCCCCCGCCGCACCGCGTGCGGAGTACGCGAGGATGCGGCGCGACGTCACCATCGGGCAGTTCCTCGACGTCGCCGAGGAGTCCGCCTTCCGCACCGAGCCGGACGACCGGCACGCGGCGCGCGCGCTGCGCGTCGCGTCGTTCAAGTCGGCGCGGTACAGCGTGCAGCAGCCGCTCGCCATCGGCGCAGCAATCGCGGGAGCGGATGCCGCGCAGCAGGCCGCGCTGGCCGCGTTCGGGCATCCGCTCGGCATGGCCTTTCAGCTGCGCGACGACGTCCTGGGCGTCTTCGGCGACGAGGCGCAGACCGGCAAGCCCTCCGGTGACGACCTCCGTGAGGGCAAGCGCACGGTGCTGATCGCGTTCGCCCGGGAGGGTCTCGCCGCGTCGCCGAGGCGGATCGTCGACGAGCTGATCGGAGACCCCGACCTCGATGGCCCGCAGATCGCTGCGCTGCAGCGCACGATCGTCGAGACCGGAGCCCTGGAGCGCGTCGAGTCGCTCATCGCGGACTATGCCCGTGAGGCGGAGCGGTCGCTGTCAGGCGCACGCCTCGGCAACGCCGCGGTCGGCGAGCTGCGTGACCTGGCACGGGCCGCGACTGTCCGGACCACCTGATCGCTCAGGCGGGGAATACCGGTCGAGGGCTCAGCCCAGCGACTGGGCTACGCGCCGGACCTCGCTCTTGCGGCCGGCACGGAGGGCCTCGATCGGCGCGAGCCCGATGGACTCCTCGGGGGTGAGGAGCCACTCGATCGTCTCATCGTCGGTGAAACCGCGATCGTGCAGCACGATGAGCGTTCCGTGCAGCGATGCCAGCGGATGCCCGTCGAGGATGAAGGCGGCGGGCACCTTGAAGACGCCGTCCTCCTGGCGGGCCCCGACGAGATGCGACTCGTCGAGGAACCGCTTGACGCGGCCCAGCGGTTCGCCGAGCACATCCACCAGTTCGGGGAGGGTCAGCCAGTCGGTCTCGAAAAGCGGCGCGGGCTCAGCGGTCACCTTGCCACTATCTCACGCGAAGATCGCTCTGCGAATCGCGCCGTCATGCTCACTTCCGTCCCTTCAGTCACAATAGTCACTTCTTTAGCATCAGTTGACACGAATTAACTTCCGTGACACGGTTTTGGTCAGTCACAGAGGGGGAGACTCGTGCGACAACAGGTGGACAGTTCCCGACTCCGCGGTGCGCCCGCACTCATGCCGGCCGCTGTTGCGGGGTCGATCGCTCTGCTCCTGGGCGCCGCACCATCTCCCGCGATGGCCGTGGAAAGCGCCGCCGATCACCACCGATCGCCGCGCGCACCAGGCAGCGACTCCCCCGCAGCGACGTCGACCTCTCGCGTGCCGACGGCAGCCTCACCCGCGACCTACACGGTGCAGCGCGGCGACACGGTCTTCGGGATCGCGGCCCGCTACGGTCTGCGCACCGCCGACGTCCTCGCCCTCAACGGGCTCACGTCCACATCGATCATCCGCCCCGGCCAGGTGCTCCGCCTCACCGGCGCGACCCCGGCAGCCCCGGCCCCGACGGCACCGGTCGCATCGGCCGGCACGTACACCGTGCAGAAGGGCGACACCCTGAGTGCCATCGCCGGCCGGCACGGCGTGACGATCAAGGCCCTGTTCGCCGCCAACGGGCTCGGCTGGGCGTCCATCATCTACCCCGGCCAGAAGCTCACGCTCCCGGGCGGCCAGGCACCGGCGGTCCAGCCGGCGGCGCCGGCGCCTGCGCCGCAGGCCCCGGTCGCGGCATCCGGTGTCTACACGGTCCAGAAGGGCGACACGCTCAGCTCGATCGCCCAGCGCAACGGCGTGACCGTGCAGACGCTGTTCGCCGCGAACCGCCTGGGCTGGGGTTCGATCATCTACCCCGGGCAGAAGATCGCGCTCAACGTGCCACCCGCTGCGATCGCGGCGGCTCCCCCTGCCCCGAAGCCCATCCCGACGCTCGACGCCGAGCAGCGGGCGAACGCGCAGCTCATCATCCGCGTCGGCCGCGAGCTCGGCGTTCCCGACCGCGGGCTCGCGATCGCGCTCGGCGCGGCGATGCAGGAGTCATCGCTGCGCAACCTCGCGGCGGGCGATCGTGACTCGATCGGTCTCTTCCAGCAGCGCCCCAGCGCGGGCTGGGGCACCGCCGCCGAAGTCGGCAACGCCGAACGGGCGACGCGGGCCTTCTTCGGAGGCCCCTCCGACCCCAATGGGTGGAACACGCGCGGACTGCTCGACATCCCCGGCTGGCAGGGTCTGTCGTTCACCCAGGCGGCCCAGGCGGTGCAGATCTCCGCACACCCTGAGCTCTATGGACAGTGGGAGCCTGCCGCGCTCGCGTGGCTCGCATCACTCGGCTGACCCCGCTCCGGCGAAGGTCCCGCGGGTGAGGCGCTCCCGGGCCTCACGGCCCCGCGTCCGTAGACTCTCAGCGTGAGCACGAGTCAGCAGGCCGACCCGCTGATCGGCCGTCTGGTTGACGGCCGATACCGGGTCCGCGCGCGCATCGCGCGCGGCGGCATGGCGACCGTGTACGTCGCGACCGACCTGCGGCTCGAGCGCAGGATCGCGCTCAAGGTCATGCACGGCCATCTCAGCGACGACACCGTGTTCCAGAGCCGGTTCATCCAGGAGGCGCGGGCGGCCGCGCGACTGGCCGATCCGCACGTCGTCAACGTGTTCGATCAGGGCCAGGACGGCGACATGGCCTACCTGGTCATGGAGTACCTGCCGGGCATCACCCTGCGCGAGCTGCTGCGGGAGCAGCGCCGGCTCACGATCCCGCAGACGATCACGATCATGGATGCCGTGCTCGCCGGCCTCGCCGCCGCGCACCGATCCGGAATCGTGCATCGGGACGTCAAGCCGGAGAACATCCTGCTCGCCGACGACGGACGCATCAAGATCGGCGACTTCGGGCTTGCGCGGGCCACGAGCGCGAACACCGCGACCGGAGCGCAGCTGCTCGGCACGATCGCCTACCTCGCCCCCGAGCTCGTCACCCGTGGGACGGCCGATGCCCGCAGCGACATCTACGCGCTCGGCATCATGCTCTACGAGATGCTCACCGGCGAACAGCCGTACAAGGGCGAGCAGCCGATGCAGATCGCCTTCCAACATGCCACCGACTCGGTCCCGCGGCCGAGCGTCAAGAACCCCGGCGTCCCCGAGCAGCTGGACGAGCTCGTGCTCTGGTCGACCGAGAAGAACCCCGACGACCGCCCGGTCGACGCACGGGCGATGCTCGATCGGTTCCGCGAAATCGAGCGCGAGCTCGGCATCCATCCGCAGGTCGCCCGCGCGGTGCCCATCGGGGTCATCCACGACGAAGGCGGAGCCCAGACCGAGCTGACCAAGGTCATCCCGTCCGCCGTCACCGGGCCGATGGCCACCATCGACGACGTCGACAACGCCGCCCAGCTGCGCCTGATGACGAGGCGGCGCGCGCGCCGTGGCGGGTGGCTGATCGCCGTGGTGATCCTGCTCGCCGCCCTCGCCGCCTTGATCGGGTGGTGGTTCGGCTCCGGACCGGGGTCGATGGTGATGGTGCCGGATGTCTCGAAGATGACTTTCGCGGACGCGCAGGCGGTGCTGCAGGAGGAGGGGCTGACGGGGGTCCAGAAAGACGTCTTCGACTTCAACATCCCCGCCGGCACGACGACCGGCTCCGAGCCCGGCGCAGGACTGCCGGTCGACAAGGAGTCCACCGTGACGGTCCTGGTCTCGAAGGGTCCGCAGGACCATGTGGTCCCGGCCCTCGGCGGGCTCCCGGCGGATCAGGCGCGCGCGACTCTGGAAGCGGCTCTCGTGCAGGTCGGCGACGATCTGCTGTTCTTCACGGATGCCGCGGAGAACAGCGTCACCGCGGCATCCGTCACTCCCCGCTCGGGCGAGCCGGCCATCGACTGCACCCCGGGCTGCACTCTTCATGAGGGCGACTCCGCGGTGCTCTCGGTCTCGGTCGGCCCCGTGCCGGACGTCACCGGCAAGAGCGTCGGCGACGCGACCGCGGCGCTCAACGCCAAGGGCCTGCAGATCGCCGGGACCTACGAGGAGACGAACGAGTCGATCGACGAGGGTCTCGTGATCCGGATGGACCCGAAGGACGGTGGCGCGCCCTGGCAGCCGAATGACGCCGTGACCCTCGTCATCTCGTCCGGTCCGCCGCTGTTCCCGGTGCCGAACATCGTCGGCATGACCCGGGATCAGGCCAAGGCTGAGCTCGAGAACGCCGGGTTTAAGTACGACTACAACAGCAGCTGGGACCTCTTCCCCGACCCCGTCACGCAGGTCGAGGCGCAGGATCCGGCCGCGGACTCCAAGCACACCAAGGGCACCGTCGTCACGTTCCGGATCAAAGCCGCGCTGTAAGCCGCGCCGCTGAGGGTCAGAGCTTCTCGAGCTCCTCGGCGACCAGGAACGCGAGCTCGAGGCTYTGCATGTGGTTCAGGCGCGGGTCGCACAGCGACTCGTAGCGCGTCGCGAGGGCGGCCTCGTCGATCTCCTCGGAGCCGCCGAGGCACTCGGTGACATCGTCGCCGGTGAGCTCGACGTGGATGCCGCCGGGGAACGTGCCGACGACCCGGTGGGCCTCGAAGAAGCCGCGCACCTCGTCCACGACATCGTCGAACCGGCGGGTCTTGTAGCCGGTCGGGGTGGTGATGCCGTTGCCGTGCATCGGGTCGGTCACCCACAGCGGCAGTGCGTCCGAGTCGCGGACGGCCTCCAGCAGCGGCGGCAGGGCATCGCGGATCTTGCCCGCACCCATCCGGGTGATGAAGGTCAGACGGCCGGGCTCGCGCTCGGGGTCGAGCTTGTCGATCAGCTCGAGCACGTCGCTCGGGGTCGTCGAGGGTCCGAGCTTGACCCCGATGGGGTTGCGGATCTTCGAGAAGTAGTCGATGTGCGCGCCATCGAGGTCGCGCGTGCGCTCGCCGATCCAGACGAAGTGCGCCGACGTGTTGTACGGCGTGCCGGTGCGCGAGTCGATGCGCGTCATCGGGCGCTCGTAGTCCATCAGCAGACCCTCGTGGCCCGTGTAGAACTCGACGCGGCGCAGCTCGTCGAAGTCGGCGCCGGCGGCCTCCATGAACTTGATCGCCCGATCGATCTCCTGAGCGAGGCGCTCGTACTGCTGGTTCGCGGGGTTCTGTGCGAAGCCCTTGTTCCAGGAGTGCACCTCGCGGAGATCCGCGAAGCCACCCTGCGTGAACGCGCGCACGAGATTGATGGTCGACGCGGCCGTGTGGTAGCCCTTCAGCAGACGCTGCGGGTCGGCCGTGCGGGAGCCCTCGGTGAAGTCGAATCCGTTGACGATGTCGCCGCGGTAGGCGGGAAGGGTGACCTCCCCGCGGGTCTCGGTGTCGCTCGAGCGCGGCTTCGCGAACTGCCCCGCCATCCGTCCCATCTTCACGATGGGCATCGATGCGCCGTACGTCAGCACGACCGCCATCTGCAGCACGGTCTTGACCCGGTTGCGGATCTGCTCCGCCGTGGCGCCGGCGAACGTCTCGGCGCAGTCCCCGCCCTGCAGCAGGAAGGCGCGTCCGGCGGCGGCACGAGCCAGTCGCTCGCGCAGCTGATCCACCTCACCGGCGAAGACGAGCGGCGGCAGCGTGGCGATTTCGGCGGACACCGCTGAGACGGCGTCGGCGTCGGGCCAGTTCGGCTGCTGCTTGATCGGGAGCGTGCGCCAGTGGTCCAGGGAGTCGAGCTGCGAGGGCATCCGCCAAGTCTATCGGCGCACCCGTCTGCACCGGATCGCTATGACGCGGCCGGCCTGCTCTTGAGCCGGTCCTTCACCGTGCTGGCGTACACGTCGTCGTACTCCTGCGACCCGATGCGATGGAGGGCGACCATGATCTCGTCGGTCACCGACCGGAGGATGTAGCGATCGCCGGCCATCCCCTCGAAGCGCGAGAAGTCGAGGGGCTCGCCGATCACCACTCCGACCCGTGCGATGCGCGGCATCCTGCGCCCGATGGGCATCATCGTGTCGGTGTCGACCATCACGACCGGCACGACCGGCACGTGCGCCTCGAGGGCCATCCGGGCGATGCCGGTCCGGCCGCGGTACAGCCGGCCGTCGGGGCTGCGCGTGCCCTCGGGGTAGATGCCCAGCAGATCGCCGTGACCCAGCACCTGCAGTCCGGTGTTGAGGGATGCCTCGGAGGCCTTGCCGCCCGAACGGTCGATCGGGATCATCCCGGTGCCCTTGAAGAACACGCGAGTGGCCCACCCCTTGAGGCCCTTGCCGGTGAAGTAGTCGCTCTTGGCGAGGAACGCCACCGGACGGTCGATCATGAGCGGCAGGAACACCGAGTCGACGAACGACAGGTGGYTGCTCGCGAGGATCGCGGCGCCGGTCTGCGGGATGTTGCGGCGGCCGACGATCCACGGTCGGAAGATCGCCTTCACGATCGGTCCGATCACCACGTACTTCATCAGCCAGTAGAACATCGCTACCCGTTCCCCGCGAGGTCTGCGGCGCCGATGATTCCGGCATCGTTGCCGAGGTGAGCGATCGCGAATTCCGCGATCGGCCGATCGCCGTAGCCGGGCAGCGACGTCTCATACGCGATGCGGACCGGTTCCAGCAGCACATCTGCGAGCTGCGCCACTCCCCCGCCGATGATGAACAGCTCGGGGTCGAGCACGGCCTGGAAACCGCCGCAGGCCTCACCGAGCGCGGTGGCCACTCGGCGCAGCGCCTCGAGGGCGCCCGGGTCTCCGGCGAGCACGAGACGAGAGATCGCGGGCCCTCCGATGGTCCCCTTCGACGCGCGGACCGCGGCAAGTGCCGCGCCGACTCCGCCCTCGTCGGCGATGGCGTTGGCCTCGCGCTGCAGTGCGCGTCCCGACGCATACTGCTCGAGGCATCCGTTCTGTC
>NZ_JBFUFC010000088.1:0-15577 GCF_056403635.1 Microbacterium sp. P2_F9
GCCGCGCGCAGCTCGCGGCTCTGCGCCCCGACGTCGCACTCGTCGACATCCGCGGGAACATCGATTCCCGGTTGGACCGACTCACGACGGCCGACCCCGCTCGCGCTCTCGATGCGGTCGTGCTGGCCGCCGCCGGGCTGGACCGGATCGGGCGCCTCGACGCCGCCAATGAGCTGCTGCCGCTGGAGGACTGGCCGACGGCGCCCGCGCAGGGCGCGCTCGCCATCGAGACCCGGTCAGGCGATGAGCGCCTCGTCGCGCGCCTCAACCACGCCGACACCCGGCTGGCCGTCGAGGCCGAGCGCGGCGTACTCGCGCGCCTCGAGGCCGGCTGCGCCGCGCCGATCGGCGCGCACGCGTTCGTCGAGGACGGCCTGCTGTTCCTGAGCGCCCGCGTCTACCGACCCGACGGCGGCGCGTTCGTCACGAGCTCGCACGCGATGGCGGTGGACGCGGATGCCGCGGCCGACATCTCCGCTCGCGTCGCCGATGAGCTGCTGAGCCTCGGCGCTGCCGACCTCGCACCCCTGAACCCCCGACAGGAACCGTGATGACTTCTCCCGACGCGACGTTCCCGGCCGCGCGACCCCGGCGCCTGCGCGCGACCGCGGCCTGGCGCCGCCTGGCGCAGGAGACCCGGGTGCAGCCGGCGCAGCTGATCCTCCCGCTGTTCATCCGCGAGGGCGCCGCCGAGTCCCTGCCGATCGGCTCGATGCCGGGGGTCGTGCAGCACAGTCTCGACTCGTTCCGCGCCGAGCTCGCGCGCGCCGTGGCCGCCGGAATCGGCGGCGTCATGCTGTTCGGCGTGCCCGAGCACAAGGACGCGGTGGGTTCAGGGGCCACGGACCCTGACGGCATCCTGAACGTGGCGACGCGGGCCGCCGTGGCCGAAGTCGGCGACGCGCTGGTCGTTGCGACGGATCTCTGCCTGGACGAATTCACCGACCACGGGCACTGCGGGGTCCTCGACGCGCAGGGCCGCGTCGACAACGACGCGACTTTGGCGCGCTACCGCGAGATGGCGCTCGCGCAGGCCGACGCCGGCTCGGCGTTGCTCGGACTGTCCGGCATGATGGACGGCCAGGTCGCCGCGGTGCGCGCCGCCCTCGACGAGGCTGGGCGCAGCGATGTCGCCCTCCTCGGCTACGCGGCCAAGTACGCCTCAGCGTTCTACGGCCCGTTCCGCGACGCCGTGCAGTCCTCGCTCGAGGGCGACCGCCGCACGTATCAGCTCGATCCCGCGAACCGCCGCGAGGGCCGGCGCGAAGTCGCGCTCGACGTGGCCGAAGGCGCCGACATCGTGATGGTGAAGCCGGCGATGTCGTACCTCGACGTGCTCGCCGACACCGCAGCGTCCTCGCCCGTGCCGGTCTGGGCGTACCAGGTGAGCGGCGAGTACTCGATGATCGAGGCGGCCGCCGCACACGGCTGGATCGACCGGGAACGGGCGATCGACGAATCCCTCACCGGCATCGTCCGCGCGGGCGCCGACGCGGTGCTCACCTACTGGGCGATCGAGGCCGCAGAGCGGTGGAGTCGCGCATGAGCGCCGTCTCGAACGCTGCCTCGAACGCTGCCTCGAACACGGATGCCGCGGCCCGTGCCCGCGCCGTGATCCCCGGCGGGGTGAACTCCCCGGTGYGGGCCTTCGGCTCGGTGGGCGGCACGCCGCTGTCCATCGTGTCCGCGCAGGGCGCCACCGTGACCGACGTCGCCGGCCGCGACTACGTCGATCTCGTCGCCTCGTGGGGACCTGCCCTGCTCGGGCACGCGCACCCTGGCGTCGTCGACGCGGTGCGGGACGCGGCATCCCGCGGACTGTCCTTCGGCGCATCGACCCCGGGCGAGACCGAACTGGCCGAGCTCGTCATCGGCCGACTGGTCGCCGGCGGCACGCCGATGATCGAAAAGCTCCGACTCGTCTCGACCGGCACCGAAGCCACCATGACCGCGATCCGGCTCGCGCGCGGCGCCACCGGCCGAGACCTGATCGTCAAGTTCGCCGGCCACTACCACGGGCATTCCGATGGCCTGCTCGCCGAGTCCGGCTCGGGCATCGCAACGCTCGGCCTGCCGGGCTCGGCCGGGGTGCCCGCGGCGATTGCCGGACTCACCCTGGTGCTGCCGTACAACGATCGTGACGCCGTGCGCGCCGCCTTCGCCGCGCATCCCGGCCGGATCGCGGCGATCATCACCGAGGCGGCCGGCGCGAACGCCGGCGTGCTGACCCCCGAGCCGGGCTTCAACCGCTTCCTCGTCGAGGAGGCGCACGCCCACGGCGCGCTGCTCATCCTCGACGAGGTGCTGACCGGCTTCCGGGTGGGTCCCGCTGGCTGGTGGGGCCTCGAACAGGCCGCCGGCGAGGCGTGGGTGCCCGACCTCGTGACGTTCGGCAAGGTCATCGGCGGCGGCATGCCGCTCGCCGGCCTCGGCGGCCCCGCACGGCTGCTCGACCTGCTCGCCCCGCTCGGCCCGGTGTACCAGGCCGGCACCCTGAGCGGCAATCCGCTCGCGGTCGCCGCGGGGCTGGCGACGCTTCGGCTCGCCGACGACGCGGTGTACGCGCGGGTGGATGCCGCGGCCGACGCCGTCGCAGGTGGCCTGGATGCCGCCCTCGAAGCGGCAGGCGTGGCTCATACGATCTCGCGGGCCGGGAGCCTGTTCTCGGTCGCGTTCCGGGCGGACCCGGTGCGCAACTACGACGACGCCCGGGCGCAGGACGCGTGGCGCTATCCGCCGTTCTTCCACGCGATGCTCGACGCCGGGGTCTCGCTTCCGCCGAGCGTGTTCGAGGCGTGGTTCCTCACCGCGGCGCACGACGAGGCCGCCATCGCGCGGATCCTCGACGCGCTCCCCGCTGCTGCCCGCGCGGCAGCGGCCGCGAGCCCGGCCTGAGGAGGCCTGGGCTACACCCAGCCGTCGCGCTGGAAGTGCAGGTGCCAGAAGTCGTAGGTCACCGGCATCGCGGTCCACACGGGGTAGTACCAGGCGGAGACGAGAAGCACGGCGACGATGAACACGCCCGCGCACCAGCGTCCGAGCGGGAATTGCCTTCGGGTGCGCAGCTGTGCGAGGTCCCGCAGTGCGGCGGTCAGCGCGAGGATCATGAACGGCAGGATGACGATCGTATAGAACTGGAAGATCGTCCGGTTGGGGTAGAGCAGCCACGGGACGTAGGTGGCGATGACGCCGGTCAGGATGAGCCAGTCGCCGGCGTTGCGGCGGGCGAAGCACCGCCAGACGAGGTACAGCACGGCGATCACGGCGGTCCACCACAGCAGCGGATTCGAGATGCTCGAGATGTTCTCGGCGCACCCGTTTCCGACCGCGGAGCAGCCGTTCTCTCCGGTCGCCGAGCCCTGGTAGTACATCGAGGTCGGGCGGAGCATGAGCGGCCACTGCCACGCGGGGCTGGCATAGCTGTGCGGCGAGGTCAGTCCCACGTTCGAGGCGTAGATGGCCTTGTGATAGATCCACAGGCTCTGCAGCGGAAGCGGCACCCATGACCACAGGCCGGTTGCCGGCGAGTCATCCGCGGCATGCCGGTCGTACCCGCCGTCGGTGACGAGCCAGCCGGTCCACGACGCGAGGTACACGACGAACGCGATCGGGACGTAGAGGACGAAACTCGCGAGACCCTGGCGGAGTGTCGCATCGGCCGGCCAGTACCAGACGCCGGCCTTGCGCCGGGTCAGCGCGTCGTCCACCACGAGGTAGATCCCGACCGCCGCGATGACGAAGAGGCCGGACCACTTCACCGCGGTCGCGGCGCCGAACGCGGCACCCGCCGCGATGAGCCATGGGCGATTCCAGAAGACCGGTCCCCAGTCGGGGCCTCGGCCGTCGACGGTGCGCGCCGCGATTGCGGCGGCCAGACGCTCTTGGTGGCGATGCCGATCGATCAGCACGAACCAGAAACCGAGCATCACGAAGAACGTGAGGATGCCGTCCAGCAGCCCCACCCGGCCGAGCACGATCCCGAGACCGTCGACGGCGAAGAAGAGCGCCGCGACGGAGGCGAACACGATCGATCCGCCCAGCCGGCGGGCGACGAAATAGAGCACGAGAATCGTCGCCGTGCCGAACAGGGCCACCGCGATGCGCCAGCCGAACGACGAGTCCGCACCGAAGATCGCCATGCCGGCGCCGATGATCCACTTGCCGAGGGGCGGGTGCACCACGTAGCTGCCGGTCGTCGTGAAGATGTCGGTCTCGCCGGCGGCGAAGCGCTCGTCGGCGTTCTCCGGCCAGGTCGCCGGGTAGCCGAGGTTCCACTGGCTCCAGGCATCCTTCACGTAATAGGTCTCATCGAAGACCAGCATGTGCGGGTGTGCGAGGTCCCAGAGTCGCAGGATCGCCCCGAGTACGACGACGATCGTCGGCGCGAGCCAGCGCCACAGGCGCTCGACGCGGGGATCGGTGTCGAGGCGGCCGCGCCAGCGCTCATAGAAAGTGGGCCGCGGCTCGGGCACCAGCGGCTCCACCGGTGGCTCCACGGTCGGCTCCTCGGAGGTGACGGTCACGGCGACAAGCCTAGGCTGGGCTCGTGATCATCCTGGCCGCGACGCCCATCGGCAATCTCGGGGACGCTTCGCGGCGACTCGTCGAGGCCCTCGAGAGCGCGCGGGTGGTGGCATCCGAGGACACCCGCACGACCATTCGCCTCCTTGCGGCGTTGGGGATCGCGAACCGCCCACGGCTGCTGGCTCTGCACGACCACAACGAGAAGCAGCGCGCGGCGGAGCTCGTCGAACTCGCTCGCGACCAGGACCTGCTGGTGCTGTCGGATGCCGGAATGCCGACGGTCAGCGACCCGGGCTATGGGCTCGTCGCCGCCGCGGCGAAGGCGGGGGTCACCGTCACGGTCATCCCTGGGCCGAGTGCGGTGCTCACCGCGCTCGCGGTCGCGGGGCTGCCCACCGACCGCTTCACGTTCGAGGGGTTCCTCCCGCGCAAGTCCGGTGAGCGCCGCGGCGCGCTCGCCGCCCTTTCCCGGGAGCCCCGCACGATGGTGTTCTTCGAGTCGCCCGCCCGGGTCGCGGCATCCCTCGTCGACATGGGCGCCGCCTTCGGCACCGACCGACCCGCCGCCGTCTGCCGCGAGCTGACGAAGCTGCATGAGGAGGTCGCCCGCGGAACGCTCGCCGAACTCGCGGAGTGGGCAGCCCCCGGCGTCCGCGGCGAAGTCGTGGTCGTTGTCGGGGGAGCGGTCGCCGTCGACGTCGTCTTCCCGGACGCGGTCACGCAGGTGCTGACGCTCGTGACCGCCGGCACGCGACTGAAGGATGCCGCCACCGAGGTGGCGGCGCAGACCGGGCACTCGTCGCGGGAGCTGTATCAGGCCGCGCTGGCAGCACGGAAGGGCTGACCGTCACACGGCGGGTGACGGCATCCGTCCAAACTAGAATCTTCGGGTGAGCACCGGCCGATCCTTCTACATCACGACGCCGATCTACTACCCGAGCGACGTGCCCCACATCGGTCACGGTTATACGACCGTGGCGGTGGACACCCTCGCGCGCTGGCACCGCCAGGCCGGCGATGACACCTGGATGCTGACCGGCACCGACGAGCACGGCCAGAAGATGCTGCGGGCGGCCGCGGCCAACGGCGCCACTCCCCAGGAGTGGGTCGACCGGCTGGTCGGCGAGGCGTGGTTCCCGCTGCTGAAGACGCTCGACGTCGCCAATGACGACTTCATCCGCACGACGCAGCAGCGCCATGAGGAGCGCGTGCAGAAGTTCGTGCAGGCGATCTACGACCGCGGCTACATCTATGCGGGCGAGTTCGAGGCGCTGTACTGCGTCGGCTGCGAGGAGTTCAAGACCGAGTCCGAGATCGTCGACGGAGAGGGGCCCTTCGAGGGCCTCAAGGTCTGCGCGATCCACTCGAAGCCCCTCGAGCTGCTCCAGGAGAAGAACTACTTCTTCAAGCTGAGCGAGTTCCAGGACCAGCTGCTCGAGCTGTACAAGACCGATTTCATCCGGCCCGAGTCCGCCCGCAACGAGGTCGTCTCGTTCGTCAAGCAGGGCCTCAAGGACCTGTCGATCTCGCGCTCCACGTTCGACTGGGGCATCGAGGTGCCCTGGGACCCGTCGCACGTCATCTACGTGTGGGTCGACGCACTGCTCAACTACGCCTCGGCGGTGGGCTACGGCTCCGACCCCGACGAGTTCGCGCGCCGCTGGCCGGCGTACCACGTCGTCGGCAAGGACATCCTGCGCTTCCACGCCGTCATCTGGCCCGCGATGCTGATGGCAGCGGGCGTCGAGGTGCCGCGCGGCGTGTTCGCGCACGGCTGGCTGCTCGTCGGCGGCGAGAAGATGTCCAAGTCGAAGCTCACCGGCATCGCGCCCACCGAGATCACCGACGTGTTCGGGTCGGACGCCTACCGGTTCTACTTCCTCTCCGCGATCGCGTTCGGGCAGGACGGCTCGTTCTCGTGGGAGGACCTCTCCGCGCGCTACCAGGCGGAACTCGCCAACGGCTTCGGCAACCTCGCCTCCCGCACGACCGCGATGATCGAGCGGTACTTCGAGGGTGTGCTCCCCGAGGCCGATCAGTACTCCGAGGCCGATCTGGCGATCCAGCAGACGGTGGCGGATGCCGCGGCCGCGGCCGACGCCGCGATCGAGCGCTTCCGCATCGATGAAGCGATCACGTCGATCTGGACGATCGTCGACGCGCTGAACCTGTACATCACCGAGAACGAGCCGTGGGCGCTGGCGAAGGACGACGCGCAGCGCGCGCGGCTCGGCACGGTCCTCTACACGGCGGCGGAGGGCCTGCGGGCGCTCGCCGTGCTGCTGTCGCCGGTGACGCCGATCGCGACCGAGAAGCTGTGGATCGCCCTGGGCGCCGCTGATTCGCTCGGGCGCCTCGTCGACCAGCCGATCCGCGAGGCCGGGACCTGGGGCGTGCTGCGCCCCGGGACGACGGTGAACGCGCTCGCGCCGCTCTTCCCGCGCGTCGAGCAGTCGGTCTAGCTCGGCGATGACCGACCCGAGCGGCTACGTCCGGGAGCGCTACAACGACGGGAAGCGGGACGTTCGCTGGCCTGCCGCGCCGGAGCCGCTCGCGGTGCCGGTGTACGACAACCACACGCACCTCGAGATCTCCGACGGCGACGAGCCGCTGACGCTCGCCGATCAGCTCGAGCGGGCGGCGGCGGTCGGGGTGATCGGCGTCGTGCAGGCAGGCGGTGACATCGAGTCGAGCCGGTGGTCGGCGGAGGCCGCGGCATCCCATCCCCGCGTCCTCGCGGCAGTCGCGATCCACCCGAATGAAGCGCCCGCGTACGCGGCGGCCGGTCGGCTCGATGAGGCGATCGCGGTGATCGACGAGCTCGCCGCGCAGCCCCGAGTGCGGGCGATCGGCGAGACCGGGCTGGACTTCTTCCGCACCGAGGCGGACGGCCTCCCCGCGCAGTTCGAGAGCTTCGAGGCGCACATCGCGCTCGCCAAGAAGCACGGCCTCGCGATGCAGATCCACGACCGCGATGCCCATGACGACGTGCTTTCGACGCTGGAGCGGGTGGGCACGCCGGAGCGCACGGTGTTCCACTGCTTCTCGGGAGACGAGGCGATGGCGCGTGTCGCCGCCGACGCCGGGTACTACCTGTCGTTCGCGGGGAACGTCACGTTCAAGAACGCCCAGAACCTGCGCGACGCGCTGGCGGTGACGCCGCGCGAGCGGATCCTGGTGGAGACGGATGCCCCGTTCCTCACGCCGACTCCCCACCGCGGGCGGCCGAACGCGCCGTACCTGATCCCGGTCACGGTGCGGTTCATCGCGGCCGAGCTGGGCGTCGACCTCGACGACCTGTGTGCGCAGCTGGCCGCGAACACGGTCGAGGTCTACGGCGCGTTCGAAGACTGAGCCGCATCAGGGCAGGTCGATCGGTCCCGTCACACCGATGACGGGGGGAGCCGCCGCGATGTTCGAGATCGTGCGCCACACGAGCAGCAGGGTGATCGCGGAGCCCGCGAACGCGAACCACCAGGGCGCGGTCAGGCCCCACGCTTCGGCGATGAGGCCGCCGAGCAGCTGGCCGATCACCAATCCGCCGAAGACGCCGACCATGTTCACCGAGGCGATGCGTCCCTGCAGTTCCAGCGGCACGAGGCGCTGGCGCACCGTCGTCGAGATCGTGCCCCAGACGAACGCGTAGGCGCCGAACACGAAGATGACGACGAACGCGACCGCGGGCGAGGTGGTGAGGGCGAACGAGAGGTGCATGAGCACCTCGAGCGACAGGCACACGCGCATGAGCGTCGCGAACGACACGTGCTTCTCGAGCCAGCCGAAGCTCGCGATCGCGATGAGTCCGCCGATGGCCGACACGGTCGTCATGGCGCCGTAGCCGATCGCGCCCATGTGGAGGTACTCGGTCGTGTACAGGACGAGGACGCTCCAGGGCGCCGCCCACGTCACGTTGAACACGAAGATGATGAGCACGAGCGTGCGCACGGGTGGGTTGCCGCGCAGCCACCGCAGGCCCTCGCGGATCGGATGCGTCTTGACGCCGGACTCGGCATCCGCGCGTGGCGGGATCGGCGTGCGTGCGATCCGAGAGATGAGGACGACCCCGAGCGCGACGCAGATGATCTGCACGGAGAACGGCCAGAACGACCCGACCGAGAAGAGGATCGCCCCGAGCGCCGGTCCTGCGAGCTGATTGCCGACCAGGTAGCCGGCCTGCAGGCGGGCGTTGCCGATGCCCAAGTCGGCCGGGCGCACCATCATCGGCAGGAGCGTGCTGCTCGCCGTGTCGGCGAACACTTCGGCTGTGCCGTACAGGAACGTCGTCGCCAGGACGATCCAGACTGTCGCGTGTCCGGTGACGAGGAAGACGACGAGGGCTCCCACGATCACGACGCGGGAGCCGTCTGCCAGCATGACGAGCCGGCGGCGGTCATGGTGGTCGGCGACAGAGCCGGCGAGCAGTCCGAAGAGCAGCCACGGGAGGAACTGCATCATGGCCCCCGACGCGACCAGAAGCGGCGACGAAGTGAGCGATGCGATCAGCAGGGGCGCCGCCGACAGGGCGATGCCGTCGCCGAGGTTGGTGGTCCACGAGGACGCCATGAGCCAGCGGAAATCGGTTCCCAGGCGTCGGGGTGCGACGACTTCACCGATCGAGGGCATCCCTCGATCCTAAGTGTCGAGGCGCGATGTCACGCCGCTCGCCGAAATCGGAGCGGGGGCGGATCGACATCTGCCCAGGCATATCGGAGCGGGAGGCGCGGTGTGAGGACGATCGATTCGCCCTGCCCCTGCGGAGGATGCAGGACGAACTCTCCCAGACCGTCGCGCGTGATCCACCAGGCACCGTGGTGCAGCTGCATGTGGTGATAACGACAGAGCATGATGCCCCGGTCGATATCGGTGCATCCACCCTCCCTGTAAGGGTCGATGTGGTGCACCTCGCAATACGAGGGCGGTCGGTCGCACCCGCGCCATCGGCATCCGCCATCGCGGATCGCGAGGGTCAGGCGCTGTTTCGCGGAGAACAGGCGCTGCTCTCGTCCTAGGTAGAGCGGATTGCCGTCCCGGTCGAGCGTGCACTCGACCGTGCCGACTTCACAGACGTGCTGCGCGATCAGCCAGGCCGGAACTGCGGTCTGGTCGTCTTCGGTCAGCCCCACCGCGGCCCGGCCTTTCGTCTCCGCCGCACGCGCTGCCTCCGTGACGAGCACGCGCACGCCTGCCTGCTTCGTTCCGAAGACCGTCGTCGAGTCGGCCAGGGCTCCCGAGCGCATCACGTCGAGGAACAGGTCGTACGCAAGCTGATCGTTTGTGCGCGGATCGGCCACGAGCTCCTCGGCGCGGGACTTCTCCGTCGGATCGACGAACCGTGGGCCACCGCGCCGGGGACGGAGTGCGCTGTCGAGGATGGTCTGCAGCCACGTGCCACCCAGGTCGTCGAAGACGATGGCACCATGSCGGACACCGTCGGCATCGSTCCACAGGCGGAACGACCGCCGCTCGAACCGCTCGTCGAAGCGGCGCTCGGCACCTTCCGGGTCGAGCTGGTCCCGGATGGYGCGGGCCGCGCGGGCGAGTTCTTCGACCGTCCGCTCGGAGGCCTCGACGGCAAGCTGCTCGGCCGCCAGCGACCACACCTCGGCGATSTGCTCCGCGGCCGCCGTGTCGTCAACGGCCGGCGGTTCGCCGAGGCCGCGGAGGATCACATCGTGCTGTGCGGAGCTGATCGTCCCGTCGAGGAGCGCGCGGCCGAGCGGCGCGTGCCACGGCGCCGGGCACGTCGGTRGGCGCTCCGGCTGACGSRGCATCCGTCGRCGYYCCRGMKGCWCCGATGCCCACCGACTCCAGCAGCGACTCGCCGAGCCGCACATGCTTSACSGCATCGGCGTGCGTTGCGCCCGTGAGGTCTTGAATCAACGCGACGGGGGAGCGRTGGCCSCGGACCTGCGCAAGSCCGTTATGGCCCGCATCTCGCGTCGAGCGGGCGGCGACGACCCCGGAGGCCGTGATCCGCACCTTCTCGGCAGCTCGGATGAGCTGGGATGCGACGCCGATCAGTCTCACGACGGTCGCGTCGTCGAGCTCGGTGATCTTCGCCGGGAGAGCGTCGGCCGCAGTGTCTTCGCCCAGCACGTCGCGCAGCACTGCGATGTGCTGCGTAAGGTCGAAGAAGAACGCCATAGTTAATGCTCCCAGTGACCACCGACATTAGAACGGGTATTCGATCCAATTCCGCCATCCAAAGATAACGAATTCGTAACGGAATCGCCCCAGATCATGCCCTCGCCGAGCGCACGGGCGAGAAGACCGCGATCGCCGCCGCCACACCGAAGACGGCCGCGACGATCCAGAGCGATTCGGGCACGCCCACGGCCGACGCGAGCACTCCGCCGGCAACGGCGCCGATCGCGGCCGCGGTGCGATTCACCGACCTCCCGGTCGCATTCACACGGCCGAGCACGCCATCCGGCACAGCCTGCTGCCGGTAGCTCATCTCGTTCGCGTTCTCCAGGCCCGCCGCGAGACCTCCCACCGCAAGCGCGACGAACAGGAGAACGATCCCGCCCGCGCCCCCCACCGAAGGAACAAACGCGACGGCCACCCAGGCGACGGGATAGATCACACGCGCCCCGGCGATTGTCGCGCCCTGCCCGAAACGGTGGCCCAGCCGCTCAGCCAGCGAGGCTCCGACGAGGGCTGCGGCGCCGATGGTGGACAGGAGCAGCCCGAACAGGGCGGCGCCCAGATCGAGCGTGCGCAGAGCGAGCAGCGACAGGATCGTCAGCGACGCGGCGTTCGCCACGAACCAGACGTGCGTCGAGAGCGCGAGCGGCAGGAGAATCGGATGCCGGTAGGTCGCCGTCAGCCCTTCCCTGATGTCCCGCAGCACGTGCCCGCGGGTGCGCGTAGGAGTCTCCTCCACCCGGATGCCGGCGACGAGCACGGCATCGACGAGATACGTGAACGCGTCGATCAGCAGAGCGAACGGTGCACCGACCCACCGGACGAGCAAACCGGCGAGCGTCGGGCCGACCGTCTGTGCGGCGGCCTCGCCCTGGTCTAGCCTCGCGTTCGCGCGAAGCAGTCCATCGCGAGCCACCAACCGCGGCAGAAGCGACTGAGACGCGGCAAAGCCGAACACCGCGAAGGAGCCGAACAGCAGCAGCAGCGCGACGAGATTCCAGACGGCAAGCACGTGAAGCCACCACAGCACCGCGATCATGCCGAGACTGAGCGCACGACCGAGACTCGCCACCACCAGCGTCGGGCGGCGACGCCACCGATCGACGTACACTCCGGCGACGAGTCCCAGGACGGCGTACGGGACGAATTGGGCCGCGTTGACGATCCCGACCTGCACAGGGTCGGCGCCCAGCCCGTCGACCACGAGGACGGGCAGGGCCACGGCGGTCGCCGTCGTGCCGAACGCGCTGAGCGTGTTCGCGCCCCAGAAACGCCGGAACCCGGCATCCTTCCCACGTTCCGCGTCCATCGCCCCAGTATCGCGTGCGGCGCGAAGAGGCCCAGGGAAGGCGGCCGCGCCGCGACCTACCAGCCCGCCTGGCTACTGTGGACCCATGCCCGTTACCCTGCTCGGCGCCGGCGAGATCCGCGCCCTCGCCGCCGAACTCGACGTGACGCCCACCAAGAAGCTCGGCCAGAACTTCGTCGTCGACGCGAACTCGGTGCGCAAGATCGTGCACGTCGCGCGGGTCGCGGCGGGCGAGCACGTCGTCGAGGTGGGGCCTGGACTCGGCTCCCTGACGCTCGCGATCCTCGAGTCCGGGGCATCCGTCACCGCCGTCGAGATCGACCACCGGCTCGCCGAGCGTCTTCCCGAGACCGCGGCGAAGCACGGGGTCGAGGATGGCGCGCTCACCGTCATCGACGCCGACGCCCTGAGGATCACCGAGCTTCCTGGTGAGCCGACCGTCCTCGTCGCGAACCTGCCGTACAACGTGAGCGTCCCGGTGCTGCTGCACTTTCTGGAGACCTTCCCGCACCTCGAGCGCGGCATCGTCATGGTGCAGGCCGAAGTGGGGGAGCGGCTCGCCGCCCCTCCAGGCTCCAAGATCTACGGCGCCCCCAGCGTCAAGGCCGCCTGGTACGGCCCCTGGCGACTCGCCGGCACCGTCTCGCGGCAGGTGTTCTGGCCCGTCCCCAACGTCGACAGCGTGCTCGTCGCGTTCGAGCGCGATCCGCTCCCGCGCGGCACGGAGGCGGAGCGACTGAGAACATTCCAGATCGTGGATGCCGCGTTCCAGCAGCGTCGCAAGATGCTCCGGCAGGCGCTGTCCGCTGTCCTGGGCGGCACGTCGGCCGCGGCATCCGACCTTCTCGAACGCGCCGGCGTCGCCCCCACCGCTCGCGGCGAGGAGCTCTCCATCGAGGATTTCGTGCGCATCGCGCGCACTCCGGCGTGACGCAGGGTTACACGTTCCCGGCTTGTTCTCCGGGTGTTCACGAAACATGCCTGTAACATTTGGCGGGCTCGGTCATCGTGGCGTGAGCAGCATCACCACGTCGACGAGAGGGACGAGCGCATGCGTCAAGCCGAATATGCGGCACCGGAGCGTGTGCTGCTGCACCTGAGCGACACGCACCTGCGCGCGGCGGGATCGCGGCTGTTTGACCTCGTCGATGCGACGGCGCAGCTGCGCAAGGCGCTCGCTGGGATCGAGGCATCCGGCATAGCCCCCGACGGCATCGTGTTCACCGGCGACCTCGTCGACCTCGGTGAGGGCGATGCCTACCGCGAGCTGCGGGCGATCGTCGAGCCCTTCGCGGCCCGCCTCGGCACCAGGGTGTTCTGGGTCATGGGCAACCACGACGACCGCGCGGGCTTCCGCTCGCGCCTGCTCGACGAGCACTTCACCGACCCGATGCGCCCCGTCGACCGAGTCGACGAACTCGACGGGCTGCGGCTGATCACCCTGGACTCGACGGTTCCCGGCCTGCATCACGGCGAACTGCGCGAGGAGCAGCTCGCGTGGCTCGCCGGCGTGCTGGCGACTCCGGCCCCGCTCGGCACGATCCTCGCGATGCACCACCCGCCGGTTCCGAGCGTGCTTCCCCTGGCATCGACGGTCGAGCTGCGCGATCAGGCGCGTCTCGCCGACGTGCTGCGCGGCACCGATGTGCGGGCCATCATCGCCGGCCACCTGCACTACTCGACGTTCGCCACTTTCGCCGGCATTCCGGTGTCGGTCGCGTCATCGACCTGCTACGCGCAGGACCTCACCGTGCCGGTCGGCGGCACCCGGCCGCAGGACGGCGCGCAGGCTTTCAACCTCGTGCACGTCTACGACCAGACGATCGTGCACTCGGTCGTCCCCGTGGATGCGCCGCGCACGCTCGAATTCATCGATCCCGCGGAGGCCCGCCGGCGGATCTCCGACGCCGGGATCGCCCCGCTCAGCGCCGCGCGGACGGATGCGCCGACTGAGCCGATCGGCGTGCTTCGCTGACTTCGTCCCGCTCCCACGGCGCGCGCACCGGGAACATCCGCTCGAGCGACGTGCGCAGCGCGTGCACCCGCACCTCTTCGGGGATCTGCGCGGGCCCGCCGTCGTTGAGGCAGAACATGTCGATGTCGGTCCGGTCCGCCAGCCGCTCCATGCGGCGCAGCGAATCGGTGAGGGTCGTCTGCACGTAGCGCACCCGCGGCCGCTTCGTGGTGACCGCTCGCCCCGTCATCAGCGCGTAGTAGTGGTACAGGCTGTTGGTGACCGACACGTCGGTGGCGGAGCGGAATCGGGATGCCGCGGTCCGGGCGAAATCGTCCGGGAAGGTCTGCTCGAGCTCGGTCATGACGCTGCGCCGGAGCGGCGTCGCGCAGTGCTCCAGGTCGCGGACGATCGTGCGGCCGAACCGGCGGCGCAGCAGGTCGCGGTTGACGCGAAGCCCGTTGTCATGTCCGCTGCGCGCCGATGCGGGGGCGCCGGCGCCGATGCGCACCTCGCACTCGACGAACTTCGACACCCCGGCAGCGGTGAAGAAGAGCTCCGGCTCCACGAGGCGGCCGAAGAACATGTCGTCGTTGGAGTAGATGAAGTGCTCGGCGAGCCCGGGGATGCGGTGCAGCTGCGCCTCGATGGCGTGCGAGTTGTGCGTCGGCAGCACCGAGGGATCGGCGAAGAACTCCTCGCTGCGCACGATGGTGACTTTGGGGTGCTCCACCAGCCACGTCGGCACCGGTGAATCGGTGGCGATGAAGATGCGGCGCACCCACGGGGCGTACATGTGCACGCTGCGGAGTGCATAGCGAAGCTCGTCGACATGGCGGTAGCGCGCCGGTCCGTCATCGCCGGCGCCGACGACATACTCGGCCATCTGCGCGGCGCGTTGGCGCTGGAACTCGCTCGCCGAGCCATCAACCCACGAGAAGACGACATCGACGTCATGGGTGAACTCGTCCGGCTGCGCGTCGAACATCCCGGAGATCGTGCGCCACGTCCGGCCGTAGCGCTCCACCTCGGTGAAGGTGAGGTCGTCCGTCGCAGTGCTGCGTCGGGTGAGGGCGTTGTCGTTCGGCGCTTCTACGACGTCGTCGCCGAAGTGCCAGAACTCGAGCCGCGCGGCGGTCGGCGAGCCGTACCGCACCCGTGCGCTCCCGGCGACGCGCGGGCGGAACACCCGCAGTGCGCTCGGAGTCGTGGGGATCGGATCCGCCTCGACGGCCAGCTGCGCCGGGCGGTTGCGCGCTTTGACGTACAGGGGCTCGTGGGTGCCGAGCTCGGCCAGCGCAGCGGTCGCGGCATCCCGGTCCGCGATGCTCGCGACCAGCGCGGGAACCCGGCGATCATGCCGGATCAGCAGAGTCGCGACTCCTGCCTCCGCCAGCGCGTCGGCGACGAGCAGGAGGTCGGCGATGCGCGCCTCCTCGGGGGAGACGGTGTCATGGACGAGGTGCAGGATGCCGCCATCCAGCGCGATGTCGCCTCGTTCGACGAGGCCGGACCAAGAGTTCTGCTGCCGCGGCAGTGCCGTGAGTTTCGAAATGGAAAGCCTCCTTTGCGGATCGCGCTGCGTCGGGATCCCGGTGTGCTCCTCAGACTATGGACGGAGTGTTTCCGGAGCATTTCCCGGG
>NZ_JBFUFC010000089.1:0-15562 GCF_056403635.1 Microbacterium sp. P2_F9
CTCCAGGGCCCGGCGCACCCGCTCGTCGGAGACGTCTCCGAGTCCGTAGGTGATGTTGTCGCGGATGGAGCCCTCGAAGAGCACCGACTCCTGCGGCACGACCGACACGTACCGGCGGAACGTCCGCAGATCCAGAGTCGCGGCATCCACTCCGTCCAGCAGCATGCGCCCGCTCGTCGGGCGGATGAAGCCCAGCGCGAGGTTCAGGAGGGTCGACTTGCCCGACCCGGATGGGCCCACGAAGGCGACGGTCTCGCCGGCGGCGATCTCAAGGTCGACGCCGTCGAGGGCGGGATGCCGCGCATCGGGATACCGGAAGACGATGTGCTCGAACCGCAGGTCTCCCCCCACCCGCGTGACGACCGCCTTGCCTGCGTTCTCTTCGAGGTCGGGCTCGGCCAGCACCTCGGCGATCGAGCGGACCGACTCGATGCCCTTCGCGCCGATGGGCCACAGCATGAGCACCTGAGTGAGCCCGCCGGTGAYGAGTCCGAAGTAGGCCGAGAGCTGCACGACCTGGCCGGGCGTGATCGAGCCGGGGTCAGTGATCGCCACCCACGCGGCCGTGACGAGGCATCCCACCGAGAGCAGCTGCAGCACGACCCACGACATCGACTGGAAGCGCCCGTTGAGCATGTCGAGCTGATACCCCGAGGTGCGCACGCCCTCGGCGCCTTCCGCGACGCGGGCCTGCGCGGTCGCCTCGAGTCCGTGCGCGCGGGTGATGGGCATGAGCGTCGCCATCTCGCCGACACGGCTCGAGAAGACCTCGACATCCTGGCGGAACGCCTCGTTGCGCCGCCGCGAGCGCGACGCGAGGATCCACCGCAGGAAGACGGCGATCGGGATCGTCAGCGCGTAGACCGGCAGGAAGTAGGGCATCGTGATCGCGGTGACCACGATCGCGCCGGTGATCACCATGGTCTGCGCGAGCACGGCGTGGGTCACCTGCTGCAGCATCAGCTCGATGTTCTCGACGTCGCGGACTACCTTGTTCTGCACGATGGACGCCGACACCCGCGTGTGGAACCCGATCGAGAGGGTCTGCAGGCGTGCGGCGAGCGCGTTGCGCAGGTCGGCCCCGCTGTGGCGCACCGCGCCCATGAAGAGCCGCGTCCACAGCACGTGCATCGGATAGTTCTGGGCGAGCGCGATGAACGCCAGCGCGGCCCAGAACCAGAGCTGATTGAGTGGTCCGCCCGCGACGACGAGGTCGATCACCGATGCGGTCACCACGGGCATGAGCCACTGCGGCGAGTCCTTGATCGGGAAGATCAGGACGGACGGGATCACCCGCTTCTTGTAGCGCCCGAGCAGCCGGAACACCGAGCGCACGGGGTGCGCGCCATCCACCTCCACGGGCGAGCTTGCCGGCGATGCGRTCATCGGCGCTGCTCAGCGGGCCGTCCCGCGCACGATCTCGCGGATGCGGGCCGCGGGAAGCTTGGGCACGCGGTTCTCGTCGGCGAGGCCGTTGGTCTCCTGCACCGTGTCGGTGAGCTGCGTGTAGACCCAGCCGGCGAGCGCGGTGCTGGCGTGCAGGGCCGCGAAGATCCCGGTCAGGTGGCGGTCGAGGTCGGCCGGCGAGCCCACCAGGCGGTACCCCCAGATGTTCCTGCCGTCCTCGGGCGCGAAGCTCACACCGCCGAATTCGCTGAGGACGACGGGAGCGGATGCCGTGGCCTCCGACTCTGCGGCGGTGCCGACCAGCACGCGCTTGCCGAAGGGCGAGATCCCGTCGAGCGCCGCCGCGACGGCTTCCGCGGTGCCGTAGCGCGCGCGCAGCTTCTCGTGGTCGTTCTCGTAGTCGTGCAGTGTGAGGAGGTCCGACTGCAGGTGCTCCCAGCCGTCGTTCGAGATGACCGGTCGCGTGCCGTCGAGCGTCTTCGTCAGGTGATAGAGGGTTCGCGCGAACGCCTGCTGGCGTGCGTCCACGGCGACGTGGCGAACGGCCCAGCTCTCGTTCAGGGGAACCCAGGCGACCACGCTCGGGTGCGAGGAGTCCCGTCGGATGACGTCCGCCCATTCCCGCGTGAGGCGCGTCACCGCGGCATCCGAGTGCTCGAAAGCGCTCGGCAGCTCGGTCCAGACGAGCAGGCCCAGCCGGTCGGCCCAGTACATGAGCCGCGGATCCTCGACCTTCTGGTGCAGACGCGCGGTGGTGAAGCCGAGGTCTTTGATGAGCTCCACTTCGGCGCGGAGTGCGGCAGGCGACGGGGCAGCCAGATGGGACTGCGGCCAGTACCCCTGCGAGAGGACGCCGTGGATCGGGTAGGGCCGGCTGTTGAGAAGGAACGCGCCGCCCACGGTCTCGACCCAGCGCAGGCCGAGGTAGGAGTGCACGACATCCGTGCTCTCGCCGGCGATGAGCTCCACGCGCGCATCGATGAGGACCGGCCGCTCCGGCGTCCACAGCAGCTCGTCGAACCCCTGCTCGGTGCCGAGAGCGGGGATCGCGATCGCGATCTGCTCGACCGGGCCGGCCATCGTCACGGTCACCTCGGCGAGCTGCTGCGCACCGTGGTGGAGCGTGATGTGCGCGCGGGCGGGGATCGTGGGTCGTGCGGCGAGCTCGAGGGTCAGATGCACCCGATCGTTCGGGACGTCGGGACGCCAGGCCACCCGTGTGACATGCTGCCGCGGCACCGACTCCAGCCAGACCGGCTGCCAGATCCCCGTCGTGCGGTGGTACCAGATGGAGTGCGGTTCGACCTGCCAGTCCTGCTTGCCGCGCGGCTGGCTGAGGTCGTGGGGGTCGTCCTCGGCGCGCACGACGACGTCGAAGTCCTCCTCGAAGGCGGGCACCTCGACCGTGAAGGGCGTGTGGCCGCCCTCGTGCGATCCCACGTGGACTCCGCCGATCCACACATCTGCGCGGTAGTCGACGGCGCCGAAGTGCAGCAGGAGCGTGCGCCCACCGGCGTGGTCAGCACGCTCGAGTTCGCCCCAGCCGACGCGGCGGCGGTACCAGACCACGGGGTGGTAACCGGTCTCGTTGATGCCGGACAGCGGGGACTCGGGCGGGTAGGGCACCACGATCGTGCGGGGGAATTCGTCGGGAAGGCCGGCTCGGGGATCGACCGTGACGTCATCGTCGTAGGCGAAGTCCCACTCGCCTCTCAGGTCGAGCCAGCGGGGACGCACGAGCTGCGGGCGCGGGTACGTGCCGTCCTGCGCCGAGGCGCGGAGCTCTTCATCAAGCATGCCGGAAAGCCTATACAGATATTCCAGCGCTGGAAATACCCCTGTGGGCACCCCCAGGCGGCGGGATGGTCGGCGCGATAGCCCGCGCTGTCGAAACCGCCATTCGCGGCTGTTGCGTTCGGGCGCGTGAGGCGGTTTCGGCAGCGCGTGGGTGGGCTCGAGCGCCCTGCTCAGCGAGCGCCGGTGGTGTCGCGTTCGACGATCGTGTGCGGCGCGACCCGGTGGCGTCCGACGCCGTCGTACCCGCCCATCCGGTCTTCGAGCAGCTCGAGGGCAGTGCGCGCGATCGACTCCTTGTCGGGCGAGACGCTGGAGAGGCCAGGGGTGCTGTGACGCGCCAGGACCGTGTCGTCCCAGCCGAGCACCGCGACGTCGTCGGGCACCCGAAGCCCCGCCCGATCGAGCCCGCGGAGCGCGGCCATCGCGAACAGGTCATCGCGGCAGATCAGGGCGTCGAAGCGCACCCCCGCCTCGATCGCGGCGAGCAGGGATGCCACCCCGCCGTCGATGCCGAATCCGTCGGTCTCGAAGACGAGCGTCGGGTCGCTGCGGATCCCGGCGGCGTGCAGCGCCTCCTGGTAGCCGAGCAGGCGCAGGTCCGTGGATTCCGTGTAATCCCCGCGCACCATGCCGAGGAACGCGACCCGAGTGCGACCCTGTCGCAGCAGCAGCTCCACGCCCTCGCGGGCACCGGCGACGTTGTCGATCATGACGTGATCGGTGGTGAGCGGGCGCGCTCCCTCGCCGAGCAGCACGAGCGGTGTGTCGGGGCGCAGGCGCGCGATCTCCATCGTGTCGATGCGGGCGGGCTGGAAGATCACGCCGTCGACGAGACCCTCTTCGCGATCGCGGAGCACTGCCCGCTCGGCCTCGATGTCGTTCATGGTCTGCTCGACGATCACGCGATAGCCGCGCCGCACCGCCTCCGCGCTGACCTGACGGGCGATCTCGGCGAAGTACGGCTGATCGATCTCGGGGATGGCGAGCGCCAGCATTCCGGTCCGCCCGGTGGCGAGCCGCCGCGCAGTGAGGTTGGGGCGGTAGCCGAGCTCGTCGATCGCAGCCTGCACGCGCTCGCGCATCTTGGCCGACACGTGCGGGTAGTCGTGCACGACGTTCGACACCGTCTTCATCGAGACGCCGGCGAGCAGCGCGACGTCCTCGAGACGCACATGCTGGCCCGGTCTACCGCTTTTCATGTCGCTCATCCTAGGATCCTCTTTGAAATGTACAGCGCTGACATTCCTCCGCACCTCCGCGTCGAGGCCACTCCCGCCGCCCACCCGCAGGCCATCGTCCAGGGCGATCGCTGGCGCTTCACCGTGCTGGCCGATGGCCTGCTGCGCGCGGAGTGGTCGGATGACGGCGTGTTCGAGGACCGCGCCACGACCTTCGCCCTGCACCGCGATCTCGCCGTGCCGGAGTTCCGGGTCATCGACGGCGACAGCACGCTCGAGATCCTGACCGCACGGCTGCACCTGCGCTACGACCGCAAGCCGTTCAGCCCGAGMGGCCTCCGCATCCGTCCGCTCGGCGTGGGCTGGGGCCTCGAGGACTGGAAGTTCGGCGAGGTGGAAGACCTCGGCGGCACCGCTCGCACGCTCGACGGCGTCAACGGGCGCCTCCCGCTGGAGAGCGGCGTCGTCTCACGCAAGGGCGTCGGCGTCATCGACGACTCGGCCTCCATGCTCTTCACCGACGACGGCTGGGTGAGCCCGCGCGAAGGCGAGCGCACCGATCTCTACGTCTTCGCGTACGCGCACGACTTCGGCGAGGCGCTGCGCGCCCTGTACGCACTGTCCGGCTCGCAGCCGGTGCTGCCCCGTTGGGCCCTCGGCAACTGGTGGAGCCGCTACCACCGCTACACGCAGGACGCCTACATCGAGCTGCTCGACCGCTTCGAGCGCGAAGGCGTGCGGTTCTCGGTCGCCGTGCTCGACATGGACTGGCACCGGGTCGACAGCGTGCCGCCCGAATTCAACGGCGGCTGGACCGGCTACAGCTGGGAGCCCGACTACTTCCCCGACCCGGAGGCCTTCCTGGCCGAGGTGCATCGCCGCGGCATGAAGGTCACGCTGAACCTCCACCCCGCCGACGGGGTGCGCGCGTTCGAGGACGCCTACCCGGCGATGGCCGAGGCGCTCGGCCGTGACCCCGAGCTGGGCGAGAAGATCGCGTTCGAGATCAACGACCCCGCCTTCCTCGCGGCGTACTTCGCGGTGCTGCATCACCCGTTGGAGGCGCAGGGCGTCGACTTCTGGTGGATGGACTGGCAGCACGGCCCGCACTCCCGCGTCACCGGCGTCGACCCACTCTGGATGCTCAACCACTTCCACTTCCTCGACGCCGCGCGGGGCGGCGAGCGCCCGCTCCTCCTCTCCCGCTACGCGGGACCGGGCAGTCACCGCTACCCGGTCGGATTCTCCGGCGACGTCGTCCTCAGCTGGGACTCGCTGCACTTCCAGCCGGAGTTCACCGCGACCGCGTCGAACATCGGCTACGGCTGGTGGAGCCACGACATCGGCGGCCACATGTTCGGCTCGCGCGACGATGAGCTCACCGCGCGCTGGGTGCAATACGGCGTGTTCTCGCCCATCCTCCGCCTGCATTCCACCGCCAACCCCTTCCTCGCGAAGGAGCCCTGGGCCTTCCCGGCCGAGACCCGCGCCGCCCTCGGCGACGCCCTCCGCCTGCGTGTGCGCCTCGTGCCGTACCTGCACGCGATGAACCACCGCGCGGCCGCCGCCGGCGCTCCCCTCGTGCTCCCGCTGTACTACACGTGGCCCGAGCACCAGGAGGCGTACGCCGTCCCGAACCAGTTCACCTTCGGCAGCGAGCTGCTCGTCGTGCCGATCACCGCGCCGCGCGACGCCGTCACGCTGCTCGGAGCGGTCACGGCCTGGCTGCCGCCGGGCGTGTGGACCGACATCCACACCGGCGCCGTCCTGCAGGGCGGCCGCACGGTCGAGCTGCACCGCGGACCCGACTCGATCCCGGTGCTGCTGAAAGCCGGCGGCCTCCTCCCCCTCGCTGGCGAGGACGAGACGGATGCCGCGGCCAACCCGGCAGCGTTCGAACTCGTCGTCGCGCCCGGCGCGGACGGCTCGTTCACCCTGATCGAGGACGACGGCACCGACGGCGGCGCGGTCGTGCGGACGACGATCCGCTGGAGCCAGGAGCGGGGTGAGCTCGTCATCGAGCCCGCCGACGGTCCGGACGGGGTCGTGCCCAGGGCGCGCACCTGGACCGTCACGTTCCTGGGTCTCGGAGCTGATGAGGTCGCCGGCGCCGAGCTGTCATCACGCGGAGCGTCGGTGACGGTGAGCGGCGACATCCGCTCGTCCCTCACCGTCGCCACCACGCCCGACCCGCGCCCACGCACGCGCGACCGCGAGGAGCGGCTCTTCGCGGTGCTGAACACGGCCCAGTACCTCTACGAGGAGAAGTCGGCGGCGTTCACGATCATCACGTCCGGACGCCCCGACTTCGACGTCTTCGCCGACCTGCACGCGCTCGGGCTGCCGTCGGCGCTCATGGGTGCGATCGCGGAGCAGCTCTCGCTGCGCTGAGGCCTCCACCACACCCCAAGGAGCACGATGGAGTTCTTTCCGCAGACGAGAGTGCGGCTCGACGGTGGCCCGTTCGCCGACGCGCTGCAGGTCGACCTCGCCTACGTGCGCGCCCTCGAGACCGATCGGCTGCTCGCACCATTCCTGTCCGAGGCCGGGCTGACGCCTCGGGCACCGGCGTACGGCAGCTGGGAAGGCGAGGGGCTCGGCGGACAGACCGGCGGTCACTATCTGTCGGCACTGTCGCACCTCTGGGCCGCGACCGGTGATGACGATCTGCGGGAACGGCTCGACTATGCACTCGGCGAGCTCGCCCGCGCGCAGGATGCTCGGGGCACGGGCTATGTCGGCGGGGTCCCAGGCGGTGCCGAGCTGTTCGCCGCGTTGGCTGTGGACGGGGTCGCAACGGCGCGCGCGTTCGGCGAGAGCCCGAACTGGGTGCCCTGGTACAACCTGCACAAGACGTTCCAGGGACTTATCGACGCTCACCTCGTCGCCGGCGCCGACCGGGCGCTCGAGATCGTGACCCGCCTGGCCGACTGGTGGCTCGCGATCGCCGCCGACGTCGACGACGAGACGTTCGAGACGATGCTCGCGACCGAGTTCGGCGGCATGAACGAGGCGTTCGCGCGCCTCGCCATGATCACCGGCCGGGACGAGTACGCGGCGATGGCGCTGCAGTTCTCGCATCGCGCGATCCTCGACCCGCTGCGGGAGGGGCGCGACGCGCTGACCGGCCTGCACGCCAATACGCAGATCCCCAAGGCGGTCGGCTACGCGATTTCGCCGGATGCCGGCATCCGTGCCGCCGCCGACGTCTTCTGGCGTGCCGTGGTCGAGCATCGCTCCGCGGTGATAGGCGGCAACAGCGTACGCGAGCACTTCCACGAGCCGAGCGACTTCATGCCGATGGTCGACGACCGCGAAGGCCCGGAGTCGTGCAACACCTACAACATGCTGCGGCTCACGCGCGCCCTGGCCGAGCGCGGGCTGCGCCCGGAGCACCTCGACTACGCGGAGCGGGCCCTCTTCAACCACGTGCTCTCCGCGCAGCATCCCGACGGCGGCTTCGTGTACTTCACCTCGCTGCGCCCGCAGCACTACCGCGTGTACTCGACCGTCGACGAGAACTTCTGGTGCTGTGTCGGCACGGGGATCGAGTCGCAGGCCCGCTATGGCGAGTGGGTCTTCGGGATCGAGGACGACGCCCTCGCGATCAACCTCTTCGTCCCGGCGACGCTCAATGCCCCCGAGTTCGGCGGTCTGGTGCGCGTGGAGACGTCCTTTCCGGCGGCGCCCGAGGTGGCGGTGGTGCTCGACCTCGACGCTCCGCGCGCTTTCCCCTTGCGCCTCCGCGTTCCCGCGTGGGCGTCCGGTCTCGACGACCTCGCCGTCGACGGTGTGCCCGTATCCGGCGTGGAAGCACCCGGGGCGATCGTCCTCGAGCGAGAGTGGCAGCCGGGCACAAGGGTCACGTTCCGCGTGCCGCTCGTCCTGCACCCCGAGCGGCTGCCCGACGGCTCGCCGTGGCAGGCGTTCCTCGCGGGTCCGATCGTGCTCGCGGCCCGCCACCCAGACGACGAGCTGACCGGGCTGCGCGGCAACGACCAGCGCTGGGGACACGTCGCCGGCGGGCCGCTCCTGCCGCTCGCCGCAGTGCCGATCGTCTCGGATGCCGGCGCCAACGAGCTGCTGACCCCGATCGCGCCGCTGCGCTACCGGCTGCGCACGGCCGATCCCGCGGATAGCGTCGAACTCGAGCCTTTCGCGGGGATCCATGACGCGCGCTACACGGTCTACTGGCCGGTCGCCGAGGCATCGGTCGAGGCTCGCCGCACCCAGCTCCACGAGCGCGACCTGCACGGCGCCGCGCCGGCAGAGCCGGCTCCGTACACCCACTGACCGACCACGCCGCCCGCCGGAGAGGACACCATGATCACCATCGCCGAGGCACCGAGCCACCACATCGACCGCCGCGTCTACGGACAGTTCGCCGAGCATCTCGGCCGGTGCGTCTACGAGGGCCTGTGGGTCGGCTCGGACTCCAGCATCCGCAACAAGAACGGCATCCGCTCCGACGTCATCGAGGCGCTCCGCGCGATCAAGGTGCCCGTCGTGCGCTGGCCGGGCGGATGCTTCGCCGACGAGTACCACTGGCTGAAGGGGGTCGGACCCGAGCGGCAGTCGATGGTCAACACCCACTGGGGCGGCGTCGTCGAGCCGAACACGTTCGGCACGCACGAGTACTTCGAGCTGCTGCACCAGCTCGACGCCGAGGCCTACGTCAACGGCAACGTCGGCAGCGGCACGGTGCCCGAGATGGCCGACTGGGTCGAGTACATGACCCTCGACACCGGCTCTCCGATGGCGGACCTGCGCAAGCGCCACGGGCGCGATCAGGCGTTCCGGCTCGAGTTCTTCGGCGTCGGCAACGAGAGCTGGGGCTGCGGCGGCAACATGCTGCCGCTGCACTACGCGAACCTCTACCGGCAGTACCAGACCTATGTGCGCAAGTACGGCGCGCACTCGATCTCGAAGATCGCGTGCGGCGCGAACTCCGACGACTACGAGTGGACCGAGGTGCTGATGGCGCGCGCGGCCGGCCACATGGACGGCCTCAGCCTGCACTACTACACGCTGCCGACCGGCGAGTGGGACGTGAAGGGCGCCGCCACCGGGTTCGACGACCGGGCCTGGCACGAGACGATCCGCCGCACCCGCTACATGGACGAGCTGCTCACCCGGCACGGCGCGATCATGGACCGCCACGACCCAGCGAAGCGCGTGAGCCTCATCGTCGACGAGTGGGGCACCTGGTACGACGTCGAGCCGGGCACCGAGACCGGGTTCCTCTACCAGCAGAACACGATCCGCGATGCGGTCGCCGCCGCCATCAACCTGCACATCTTCCACAAGCACGCCTCCCGCGTGCGCATGGCCAACATCGCCCAGATGGTCAACGTGCTGCAGAGCATGCTGCTCACCGACGGACCCCGTCTCGTCGAGACCCCGACCTACCACGTGTTCGACCTGTATTCGKATCACCAGGATGCGGAGTGGGTGGATGCCGCGGCCGACCACGCCGATCCGTTCCTGGATTGGACGGTCTCCCGCAAGGACGGCACGTACACGATCAGCGTTGTGAACACGGGGCTCGAGCGGGAGGCCGCGGCATCCTTCCGCCTGCCGTCGGCCGTCGCGGATGTCATCTCGGCGCGGGTGCTCGTGGGCGAGACGTCGGACGCGCACAACACCTTCGATGCGCCGGACGTCGTGTCCCCGGTCGTGTTCTCCGGCTACCAGGTGCAGGGCGACACGATCACGGTCACGCTCCCGGCGCGGGCCGTCGCGTCGCTGCGGGTCACCGTCGCAGGATGAGCTCGGAGCCCCACGCGCTGCCTGCCACGAGCGGCGCTCTCACGCCGATCGACGCGGAGGCGTGGTCGCTGACGGCGCCCGATGGTGCCGCCTCGGTCGAACTCCGGCTGCCGCCGGGGCTCGCGTTCGTACTGGATGGCGACGACGACCTCTTCGTCCTGCCGAGCGATCCGAGCGGACGCACGCTGGCGGGCTCCGGCACCGCGTGGGTGCTGCCCGCGGATGCCTTCGGCGCGGAGCCGTCGTGGCTGATCGAGGCCGAGGGGCCGATCACGGCCCGGCCAGACGCCAGCGGATGGACAGTGACAGTGGATGCGGCATCCGCTCGCCTCACGCGCCACCGCGCACGGCCGCACGCCGACGTCACCGGGGGTCGGTTCTCGCTCGATCTGCCCGGCGGCGACCTTCTCGCCGACGCCGCCGCGGGCTTCTACTGGGGCACGATGCTGCCGTCGGTGATCGAGCGGACGACCGGCGCCGACTACCCCGACGCCCTCGGTTACGTGCGCAGCACGATGGCCGGGATGTACGCCGGCACCTACCCCGACGTCGACCACGAGTTCCAGATCAAAGGGCGCGTCGCGTGGGGCAGCCCGCTCGACCTCGCCGTCGTGCGGAGGATGCTCGAGCTGCAGCTGCGGCTCATGCGCGAGGATCCCATCGGACTCTGGCGCGATCCGTGTGCCGTGCAGCCGAACGGCGACCGCGAGTACCACGTGCGCCGCGGATCGATGGATGGCTCCGAGAACGCGGTGATGTTCCTCGTCACCGGCAACATCGAGGTGCTCGAGTCGATCTGGCTCTACGTGGCCCGCACGAAAGACGTCGAGTGGCTGCACCGGRACATCGCGGATGTCGAAGGCGCGGCATCCGGGATCGAAGAGTACATCGATCCGCAGGGGCGCCTGTGGGGCGACGTCTACTACGAGGACCAGGTMATCAAGGACGGTCGCGAGACGATGGCGCAGGCGCTCGYGGTGCGCTCGTTCGAGCTGCTCGCGCAGCTGGAGGATCTGCTCGGGCGCTCGGGCGCGGCGGACCGGTATCGCGCGCTGCGCGACCGGTTGTCGGCATCCCTCTCCCAGCCCCTTCCGGGCGGATGGTGGGACCCGGAGGCTTCTCGCTTCGTGGATTGGGTCGATCGCTCGGGACGCGTGCACGACCACATCCACCTACTCGCCAACATCCTTCCGGTGCTGGTGGGTGCCGCTTCTCCGGCGCAGTCGCGCGCCGTGCTGGACCTCGTCGAGCGGGAGCTGCCCGAATTCCAGCGGTTCCCGACGTTCCTGTCGGCCCGCATCGCGGATTACACGGATGCCGAGATCGGCGACGGCGGACCCTACGATCTGTGCGCCGCCGGGCGGTATTGGTGCTGGGATGCCGCGTTCTGGTCGTGGCGCGGAGCGGGGGCGATGCTCAAGGACCAGCTGGAGCGGGTCGCCCAGCAGGGCGCGCAGGACGACTGGATCATGGGCGAGCGCTACGACATGAACCACGTGTACTACGTCGACGACAAGAACTGGCACGGGGCGGAGCACTACTACGAGTACCCGTGCGTGTTCTCGTGGGTGCTGTTCCAGGAGTACCTCGGCGTGCGGCCTGCCCTCGACGCCGACCTGCTGATCGCGCCGCGCCTCGCCGAGTTCGGCGAGGTGACGCTCGGGCAGGACGCCTACCGGCTGCGATACCGCTACGCGCCGGAGGGGTTTACGGTGTCGAATCTGGCCGAGGTCGAGCGGAGCTTCCGGATCGACGTCGGCGCACTGTTCGCCGCGGTGCAGCTGCCCGATGGCGGGGCCTACGACGGCTCACCCGTGACTCTCGCGCCCGGTGCCTCCCTCACCCTCGCCGCCGTCGTCGAGGCCTGAGTCCCCGCCCCGGCCGTCGACCAGAACAGGGTGATCGACCGATTCAGGACGGATGCCGCAACATCATCCTGAATCGGTCGATCGTCCTGAATCGGTCGGCGTGCAAACCGGCGGCCGGTGCGCGAGCGGCTACGAGCGGCGGATCCGCAGGGTCACGAGCTGGAACGGGCGCAGGGCGAGCCGCACCGAGCGGCCGTCGTGCGCGAAGCCTGCGGGGGCGTCGATCTCGCGCTCGATCAGGTCCGTCACGACGACCCCGTCGACGTCGAAGTCGAGGGTCACCTCGGCCGCGGCGCGAGCGCCCTCGGACTCGTAGAGGCGCACGATCACGTCGCCGCTGCGGTCCTCGGCCAGCTTGACCGACTCCACGAGCACTGCCGGGTGGTCGACCCGCACGAGCGGCGCGATCGGGCCGGGCGCCGCGCGCTCCGCGAGGTTGATCCGGTAGCCGTCGCGGATCGCCGCGCGCACGTCGGCGCCCACTCGCACCGCGAGACCGATCGAGTGGCGGCCTTCGTCGGCGACCGGGTCGGGGAACGTCGAGCCGCGCAGCAGCGACACCCGCGCGGTCGTCGTGGTGCCGCCACCCGCCCGCGTCGCGCGCTGCGCGTCGTAGCCGTAGCTCGACTCGTTGGCGATCGCGACCCCGAACCCGGGCTCCGCGACGTGCACCCACCGGTGCGCGCACAGCTCGAAGCGCGCGGCATCCCACGACGTATTCGCGTGAGTCGGACGCTGCACGTGCCCGAACTGGGTCTCGGCTGCGACCCGGTCGGCGTGCACATCGAGCGGGAAGGCGAGCTTGAGGAACTTGCGCTTCTCGTGCCAGTCGATGTCGTTGTCGATCCACAGCGTCGCGTCGCCGGCACGCAGCGTGAGCAGCTGCGTCACCTTCGAGGTGCCGAAGGAGCGCTCGATCGTCAGCGAGACCGAGTCCKCGCCCTGCGACCCCGTGATCGCGTCGACCCCGGTCTCGTCGGTCGAGACGCGGGAGTAGTGCTCGTCGACATCCCACGCGTCCCACTGGTTCGGCAGATCGCGGTGCAGCTGCAGCAGGTTGCCCGCCGCGCCCGGCGCGATCGCCTCGCGCCCGGTCGCGAGATCCACGAGCGAGACGATGAGGCCGCGCTCGTCGACGACGACCCGCACGAGCCCGTTGTCGAGCACGTGGCCCTCGGCCGTCGCCTCCAGCGTCGCGATGCCATCGTCGGCCACGCGAGGCGCCGCCGCCAAGGCGGGCACCCCATCGCGCGCGAACGGCGAGGCGTTCGCGACGTACTCGCCGCCATCGCCCGCGTCGAAGTGCGCGAGGGCCGCCCCGATCAGACCCTGCAGCTCGCGCTCGAGTCCGCGATTGTTCTCCTCGACCTCGCGGTGCACCCACGCGATCGACGTGCCGGGAAGGATGTCGTGGAACTGCTGCAGCAGCACCAGCTGCCAGATCCGCTCCAGGTCGTCGTACGGGTAGTCCGCACCGGTGCGCACGGCGGCGGTCGCCGCCCACAGCTCGACCTCGCGGAGCCAGTGCTCGTTGCGACGGTTGCCCTGCTTCGTATAGTGCTGCGTCGTGTAGCTCGCGCGGTGCAGCTCGAGGTAGAGCTCGCCGCTCCACACCGGGGGCTGGGTGAGCTCGGCCTCGGCACGCTGGAAGAAGCGCTCCGGGGTGTCGATCTCCACCGTCGGCGAGCCCTCGAGCGAGGCAGTGCGACGCACCGCCGCCATCATCTCGCGCGTCGGTCCGCCGCCGCCGTCGCCGAACCCGAACGGGAGCAGCGACACCGAGGCGTCCCGGTGATCGTGGAACGTGCGCTGCGCGCGACCGAGATCGGCCCCCGAAACTTCGCCGACGTAGGTGTCTGCCGGCGGGAAGTGCGTGAACAGACGCGTGCCGTCGATGCCCTCCCAGAGGAAGGTGTGGTGCGGGAAGGTGTTGGTCTGGTTCCACGAGATCTTCTGCGTCAGGAACCACTCCGTGCCGGAGGCCTTGATGATCTGCGGGATGGCGCCCGAGTAGCCGAACGTGTCGGGGATCCACGCTTCGCGGGTGTCGACGCCGAACTCCTCCAGGAAGAAGCGCTTGCCCGCGACGAACTGCCGCACCATCGCCTCCGCGCCGGGCAGGTTCATGTCGGGCTCCACCCACATGCCGCCGACGGGGATGAACTGGCCGTTCGCCACCTTCGCTTTGATCCGCTCGTACAGCTCGGGGTAGCCGTCCTTCATCCACTTGAGCTGCTGCGCCGAGGAGCAGGCGAAGCGGAACTCCGGATCGGCATCCATCAGCGCCACCACGCTCGAGAACGTCCGTGCGCACTTGCGGATCGTCTCGCGGATCGGCCAGAGCCATGCCGAGTCGATGTGCGCGTGCCCGATCGCGACGACGTGGTGGCTGCTCGCCGAGGCGGGAAGGGCGAGGGCAGGGGCAAGAGCTTCGCGGCCGGCCGCGGCCGTCGCCGACACGTCGCAGGGGTCGACGACGTCGACCATCCACTCGAGCGCGCCGAGAATGCGGTGCCGACGGGGCGACTCGATGGGCAGCTCCGCCATGAGCCCCCACAGGGTCCAGACGTCCTGCGTGAGCTCCCACACCGTGATGTCGAGCAATCCTGCGTCGCACTGCTGGAACACATAGAGCAGCTCGTCCCCCGCGGTGGACTTCTCGCCCAGCCCCGTGGCCTTCCAGGTCCAGTCGCCGGCGATGTTCGGGTTCGCCGCGCCCTCGACGTACAGATCGATGGCKCCGCCGCCTTCCTGCGGAACGGGGACATAGCTGCTGCGCGGATTGATCGACTTCACGGTCGTTCCGTCCGGGCGGTAGACGAGGCCCTCGACCTGGAAGCCGGGCCGGTCGTGGGTGAAGCCGAGGTCGATCACGAGCTCCACTCGCGTCGCGGCGTCGGTGCCGCGCAGCCAGTGCTCGGGGATCTGACCGGTCACGTGGAACCACGATGTCGACCACGCCTTGCCCCAGGTGCGGGGCAGCTCGATCGGCCGGTAGGACTGGCCGACGGCGTCCGCGAACGGCAGGGGTTCGTCGAGGTCGTCCCACACGCTGAGCGTGAGCGGAACGGTCTCGATATACAGCGCTGGAATGAGGGAATCGCGAACGAAGCGCTCGATTCGTCCTTCAGTGATCTTGCGGTTGTCGTGCATGGAATCTCCGGTGATTCAGGGGGTCGAGAAAAGTATGCGGGTAAGCGGTGGAAATTCCTACCGGGACGACATCGCAACCTCGTAGCATCGGATCATCATGAAGGAATCACTGTCGATTTCGACTGTTCACGTCGTCTTCAAGACCCACCTCGACCTCGGGTTCACCGACACCGCAGCGCGCGTCACCGACCGCTATGTGCACGAGTATCTTCCCGGCGCGATCGCCCTCGCCGAAGAGCTCGAGCGCCGTGCCGGCGCCGCCCGGTTCATCTGGACGACCGGATCATGGCTGATCCACGAGGCCCTCCGCCTCGGCAGCGCCGACGAACGAGCCGCGCTCGAACGGGCGATCCGCGCGGGGCACGTCCGCTGGCACGGACTGCCCATGAC
>NZ_JBFUFC010000090.1:0-15422 GCF_056403635.1 Microbacterium sp. P2_F9
TCTGCGCCATCATCGCCTGGAACTCCTGGGTGGACGTGGACTCGCACGTCGCCGCGGCCGGCTCAGCCACGGGAGAAGCCGAGGGCGTGGGGGAGGCGGGTTCAGCGGCCGAGGGAGTGGCTGTCGGTGTCGGCGTGGCAGTGGGAGTAGGTGTGGCGGACGGCTCGCCGGCCCCACTCAGCACCACGACCAGGACGATCAGTGCAACGGCGAGCACAGCGATGACGCCGATCAGGATGCCCCAGCCGCGCTTGCTCATCGCCCCAGGCTATCCACGGCGACGACATCGGGCGGGGAGCGGAATTCCGGATGTCGCGAAACCGTTGTAGTCTGGGATGCTCGGATGCCACGGCATCCGTGTTGAAAACTCCACAGCGTGACAGCGGCCCCTTCGAAAGAAGGACCTCGACAGAGGACACGGGGATGATCGGTTTCGACATCGCCTGCGATTCTGCGAGAAGCGGGCCGAGGATGCAGGGTTATCTCGTAAACGACCTCTGCAAAACCATAATTGCCGATGCAAATCGCAATGACTTCGCCCTCGCTGCATAAGCGAGCCTGAAGTCCGTGAGACCGTAGGCGTTCCCGCTACGGACCCTCGCGTCATCTAGGGGACTTGCTGCGTGACGGCGTCTGGACGTCACGCGGGACTCTTCCCAGGCTGGGCTCGTCGACTTAGGTGTCTGTGACAAAGGTCGGAGCCGAGCAGAACGCTTTCACAGACTGCGCCCGGAGAATGCGCAGATTTACAGCGATGGACGGGGGTTCAATTCCCCCCATCTCCACGAACCGCTGTCACAGGAGTTTGATGAAGGCCCAGGAGCGTATGCACCTGGGCCTTCGTCATGATCGGTCGGCCCAGATATCTTCGATCGGGATCTCCCGGCCCAGGATGTTCGCCGCCGCGCGATGGCCCGAGTACAACGCACCGGGAACCGTTGCCGGGTCATCTGTCCAGGTGGCCTCGCCGGCGATGTGGATGACTCCACCGACGGGCGTCGCGAGGTCATCGTGGTCGGCGGTCGTCGACCCCACCGCCATGTACGCGTACGCGCCATGAGCGAAGGGGTCATCCTGCCAATCTGTGATGCGCACGCTCGTCGGCTCCTCGACACGGTCGCCGTATAGGCGGCGCAGCTGACGGAGGACCGACTMGACAACGTGCTCGTCGCTCCAGCCCCGCGTGTGAACGGCGGCGGGTCCGGCGGCGAACGTCAGCAGGGTGGGCGTCCCATGCAGACCGGTGAGGTCGTACCAGGAGTGCCACCAGGCACCCTCGGGGCCCTGCTGCCGGATCGCGTAGACATTGTCGTCCCAGAACTTGGCAGGAAACCGCAGGAAGACCTTCTCGAAGGCGTTCATCCGCAGGCGAGCCAGAGCGCCTGCGTGGGGCTGGGGGAGCGGCGGTTCGATGACGAAGTCGTCCGACTGCAGTACGCCGACCGGCACCGTGACCACGGTGCTGTCCGCAGTGAGCGTCCCGTGGTTGGTCATGACGGTCACTCCGTCAGCCGACCACCGCACGTGCGAGACGACGTTCTCGAAGCGGATGTCGAGCCCGGCCGCGAGCTGTGCCGGAAGTCTGTCGTACCCGTCGGGGAAGACCACCTCGTCGCCGTCCACGGTGTCGTCATCGAGGCCGTGCGCGGCGAGATCCTCGATCCACGCCCCGTACTGCTCCTCCGAGCGGTGCTCCATGTACTCGCGCACGTGCTGTGCGCGATCCTCTGCCCAACCCTGCTCAGCGATGGCGGCATCCGTCACGTCGCGGTACGAGGCATCCGGATCCGACTCCGCGATGACCCCCACGAGGGTGGCATCGACGGCGTGGATGTCGTCGATGAAGCGCTGTGCCGCGGCATCCGACAGCCGTTCGCCATCCGGGGCGTAGTAGGCGATCGGGCGACTGTCGGGCTGATAGCCGCCGACCGTGAATTCCACTGTGCGCATGCCGAAGGCCTCGGCCGCCGCGGCGACCGGGCTGTCGTTGATGCCGTGGATCCAGGATGCGCCGAGGTCGGTGACGAGGCCGTCGGTGCGATCGGTGTGGACTCGACCGCCCACGCGGTCGCGGGCCTCGAGCACCACGACGCGGCGCCCGGCTCTGGCAAGCAGCCGCGCGGCCGTCAGGCCGGACACCCCGGCGCCGATCACGATTGAATCGAAATGATCCATGCAGACCTCCTACCCAGAGCATGCCTGGTCCCGGCGAAGGATGCCATCCGAGTGATCGCACAGAGGAACGCACAACCGTCAGCGGGAGCGGCGGCGCTCCACGACCGGAGGGTGGGGCGCCGACTCGAGGAGCGAGCGGGCGAGGAGCGTCGATCCCGCCACGGCAGACGGCATGGTCGCCACCGCGCCGAGGGGCACGATGAAGCAGAGCTGTGTGGCGACGCCGAAGCCGACGACTCGCGCACGGTGCTGCCGAAGAAGCTTCCGCCGTTCGGCAGGAGCCATGCCGCGTGCCGTGAGCGCACGGCTGGTCAACTCTTCGGCGAGGAGCCAGCCGGTGAACAGCACCGCGAAGACGGTCCCGAGTGCACCGCCCACGACCGGAATCAGGCTCATGAGCGCGGAGAGCAGCGCGATCCCGACGCCGCGGGCGAAGAGCGCAAGCCCGTCCCACAGCGATCGCCAGAACGAGTAATCGCCGTCGATGGCGGAGACCCCGGCATCCGTCTCCACTGCCTTCCAGATGCGGTCGTAGAAGGGCTCTCCGATGAGGAGCGTGAGCGCCGTGAACGAGATCGCGACCAGCACGAGGGCGGCCCCGAGCACGGCGGTGCCGACTGCCGCCCGGATGACGGTGGCCCAGATTCCGGGCCATCCCTCAGCGAACGGCGTGAGCGCGACAGTGAGTCCGGGCAGGGATGCGCCCAAGGCGATCAGCCCCGCGAGGAACAGTGCACCGACGATCGCCGCGGGAAGGAGGCCGAGCGCCATGAGCCCGGGACGCCGAGGCCAATAGGCGAACCCGCGTCCCAAGAGGGCGACTCCCCGGGCGAATTCGCGCATCGATCGAAGCTTCGCTCAGCGACCGAGCGGGGGGAGGAAGTACTCCCGCGCGAGCGGGGCGACTTCCAGCGTGTCGGCGTCGGCGCGGGTGATCCAGCGCAGCTCGGCGATCTCGGCGCCGACGGCAGGCACCTGCGAACCGATCGTCGCAACGAACACATCAGCCACCACGAGGTGATCCGGTTCGTTCGCCGCGGCTGCCGTGTACTCGCCGAGCGGTTCCAGATCCTGCGGATCGACACGGATGCCGAGTTCCTCTTCGAGCTCGCGGCTCAGGGTCTGCGCACCGGTCTCGCCGGGTTCGGGCTTGCCGCCGGGCTGCATGAACGCGGTAGTGCCGGCCTTGCGCACGAGGAGCAGTCGGCCCTCGGCATCCGTGATCACCGCCGCAGACACGTGGATCCTGCGGAGCGCGATGGGGTCGGAGGTCACCCTGGCACGGTAACAGGGATCGCCCATCCGCCCCGACGTAGAATCGTGTGTGCCTCCCGAGAACCCTGCGACCTCTGATCTGCCGCCGAGCGGCATCGACCCGGCGGACCTCGCTGCCACCCTCAAGGTGCTGCACGGCATGGCCGGACTCGACGAGACGCACCCCGACTTCATCGCCGTCCGCCAGGCGACCGCCGCGATGTTCAAGGCCGTCAAGAAGGTGCGCCGCCGCGAGATCCGCGATGCGATCGCCCAGGCGGACCGTGACGTGGTCGCTGCGACCGCCACCGGCGCTGCCGATCGCATCGACGACGAGACCCGCGGCATCCCGATCTCGACCGCCACCACCGCACCGACGGCGGGCACGCTGCTCAAGCCGCGCGCCTGCTACATCTGCAAGCAGCCCTATACGGTCGTCGATGCGTTCTACCACCAGCTGTGCCCGACCTGCGCGGCGATGAGTCACGCGAAGCGGGATGCGCGCGCCGACCTCACCGGCAAGCGCGCGCTGCTCACCGGCGGCCGGGCGAAGATCGGCATGTACATCGCGCTGCGCCTCCTGCGCGACGGTGCGCACACGACGATCACGACCCGGTTCCCGCGCGACGCGGTCCGCCGCTTCAGCAGCCTGCCCGATGCGCCGGACTGGATCGACCGGCTCAAGATCGTCGGCATCGACCTGCGCGACCCCGCTCAGGTGATCGCGCTCGCCGAGGACGTCGCTGCGGCGGGGAGCCTCGACATCCTGATCAACAACGCGACCCAGACGGTTCGCCGCTCACCCGGCGCGTACCAGCCCCTCGTCGACGCTGAGCTGGCTCCGCTGCCGACAGGGCGGCTGCCCGAGCTGGTCACATTCGGCCACACGAACGACCAGCACCCGCAGGCGCTGGAGCGCTCGGTGACGGCGCACCCGATCCTCGCCGCCGCGGCGGCACGGGCCGACGAGCTGACCGAGCAGGCGATGACCGCCGGATCGAGCTCGCTCGAACGACTGGCCGCCGGAACCGCGATCGATGCCGGCGGGCTGATCCCCGACATCCATCACACGAATTCCTGGACCCAGCACGTCGACGAGGTCGACCCCCTGGAGATGCTCGAGGTGCAGCTGGCGAACACCACCGCGCCGTTCCTGCTGGTCTCGAAGCTGCGACCGTCGCTGGCGGCGAGCAGCGCGCGGCGCACCTACATCGTGAATGTCAGTGCGATGGAAGGCGTCTTCGGTCGCGGCTACAAGGGTCCGGGGCATCCGCACACGAACATGGCCAAGGCGGCCGTGAACATGCTCACGCGCACGAGCGCCCGCGAGATGTTCGAGACCGACCAGATCCTCATGACGAGCGTCGACACCGGCTGGATCACCGACGAGCGCCCGCACCCGACCAAGGTGCGCCTCGCCGAGGAGGGCTTCCACGCCCCGCTCGACCTCGTCGACGGCGCGGCACGGGTCTACGACCCGATCGTGCGCGGAGAGGCCGGCGAGGACGTCTTCGGGGTCTTCCTCAAGGACTACGCACCCGGCTCATGGTAGGTGATCGAGTGGCGAGGAACGAGCGTATCGAGATCCCCGCACCGGGTCACCGGGTGGTCGTGCGCTACCTGCTGCCCACCGGGCAGGCGACGGATGCGCTCGGCGAGCTTGTGAGCGCGGATGCCGAGACCGTCGTCGTCGACGGCAAGCGCGGCATCGAACACATCGCGGTCGCCGACATCATCGCGGCGAAGGAAGTGCCGCCGGCGCCCGAGCCGCGTCGCTAGATCGCCGTCGCCAGCGCGCCGAACCCCATGGCGATGAGGAACGACAGGACAGCGAGCACGATCGACACGGGCACCATCAGGTTCCGCTCCGGCTTGCTGCGCGAAATCGCGTTCATCACGATGCCGAGCACGAAGTACCCGAATATCACCCACATCGCGACCTCGGAGAACGGCTCGGGGAACACGTCGATCGCCCCCACGCGGTCCCACGCGATGACGTCGATCAGCGCGTAGATGAGGACCGACACCGCGCTGCCGACGCGCAGGCGGGCAGGCAGGACGCGGTGCGCACCACCCCAGGCGAAGCGGCCGAGCGGGGCGCCGAAGACGAGCGCCAACTGGAAGATCGCGAGCGCGACCAGGACGACGGTGAGCGCGAGCGCGAAAGGCATCGTCCCACCGTAGTGGCGGGGAGCTCAGCCTCCCGACGCGAGCTCCTGGGTGCCGATGACCGACAGCAGCTGCAGCAGGTCGTAGCTCGCGGTCCCCGGCGTCGCCGTGAGCACCAGAAGAGTCTGACCCTGCTCGGGGTCGACCAGAAAGTGACACTGCAGTTCCATCATCCCCACCTCGGGGTGCTGCAGGCGCTTCTCGCGCGGTTGCGTGCCGCGAACCTCGTGGGTCTCCCAGATCGCCGCAAACTCGGGGCTCTGGGCAAGCAGCGCCTGGACGATCGCGCCGGCACGCGAACGATCGCCGTGCTTGGCATAGACGGTGCGGATGTTCGCGGTGAATTCCCGTGAGTGCAGCGGGTGATCTTCGACGGGGTAGACATCTCGAGCCGACGGCTCCATGAACCAGCGGTAGCCGACGCTGCGCATGAACCCCTCGTACTGCGTCTCGTCGCCGAAGAGGGCTCGTGCGGCCGGTGTCTGCGCGAGGGTCTCGCCGAGCTCCGTCATGACCTGCGCGGGGGTGTCGGCGAGCCGGTCGAGGATCCGCATGATGCCGGGGGAGATGTGGTCGCTGCGCAGAGCCCGCGCCGGCGCCGTGTGACCGGCGAGCCGGAACAGGTGGTCGCGTTCGTCCAGGGTGAGCCGGAGGCCGCGGGCAATCGCAGCGAGCATCTGCTCCGACGGCTGGGGGCCGCGACTCTGCTCGAGGCGGCTGTAGTAGTCGACGGACATGTCAGAGAGCCCGGCGACCTCCTCGCGACGGAGGCCGGACGTGCGTCGTCGTGAGCCGCGCCGCAGGCCCACATCCTCGGGCTGCAGCGCCTCGCGTCGACGACGCAGGAAGTCCGCCAGCTGTGCTCTGTCCATGGTTCGAGTCTCCGAGATGCGGGTGAGGGGAACAAGGGATCGACGATCCCTGGGTGCGGCCCTTCGACAAGCTCAGGGACCGGGCCCCGGCTCAGGGACCGGGCCCCGGCTCAGGGACCGGGCCCCGGCTCAGGGACCGACGGTCACGCCGACCAGGCGCTCCGACAGCTCCCACACCCGGCGCGCGGCATCCGCGCTCTCCAGTCGCGAGTAGAGCGGCTGCTCGGCGGGCAGCCCACTCAGGTGCAGGAAACCCTTGGGGCCGTAGAGACGCCCACCAACGGCATCCGGACTCGTCGCCGAATAGACAGCCGACAACGCGGCGGACGCCGGAGTGCCGACCAGGATGCCGCGGCGCGACATCGCCCGGATGAGCTTCACCGCTGCGGTGTCATCGGGGCGCCCCATACCCGGCTGGGCGGCGAGCAGGTTCGTCGGCGTGATTCCGGGATGCGAGAGGTTGCTGCGGATGCCCCAGGCCGCGGCATCCGATCGCCGCTGGAGTTCCATCGCGAACAGGCCGAACGCGATCTTGGATGAGCTGTACGCCTTCATGGCGTCGTAGTTGTGCTGCCAGGTGAGGTCATCCCACTTGATCGCGCCCTGATTCGCCGAGATGCTCACCTGGCTGGTCACGTGCGCTCGCCCGGCTCGGAGCAGGGGCAGCAACTGCGCGACGAGCGCGAAGTGGCCGAGGTGATTGGTTGCGAACTGCAGTTCGAACCCGTCGTCGGTCAGCTGGCGGGTCGGCGGGCTCATGACACCGGCGTTGTTGATCAGGATGTCGATCGGTCGACCCTCCGCAAGGAGCACATCGGAGAACGATGCGACCGATTCGAGCGACGCAAGATCGAGCGTGTGGACACGGATGCCGGCACCCGGCGTCCGCTCCCGGATGCGCGCTGCGGCAGCCGCACCCTTGCCGAGGCCGCGCACCGGCATGACGATCTCAGCGCCCGAGCGGGCGAGGCGGGCAGCGATCTCGAATCCGACTCCGTCGCTCGCGCCGGTCACGACGGCGAGGCTTCCGGTGAGGTCGGGGATGGTGATGTCGACGGCTTTCGGCATGATGTGCAGCTCCATGAGTTCGGCGAGGGCTGCTTCCATGCTGTGCGCTTGCCGGAACGGCATTCAGGGCGCGCTTACCCAGGGATCGCCGATCCATGCCTGCGCCTAGGCTGATTTCCGAACGAACGGAGGTCGAGATGACCGACACACAGGTCGACACGCGGGTCGGCGAGGTTCTCGCCGAACTCGCTGCGCTCGAAGACCCGCGCGCGCGCGAAGTCAACGCGCGCCATGGCGACGACCACGGCGTCAACCTCAGCAAGCTCCGCGGGGTCGCGAAGTCGCTGAAGGTCGATCAGGACCTGGCAGCGCAGCTCTGGGCGACGGATGACACGGCGGCGCGGCTGGTGGCGATCCTGATCAGCCGGCCGAAGCTGTACAGCGCGGCGGAGCTCGATGCGATGCTGCGCGAAGCTCGGGCGGTGAAGGTGCACGACTGGCTCGTGAATTACATCGTCAAGAAGGGCCCCTATCAGGAGGAGCTTCGGGTCGCGTGGCTCGAGGACTCAGATCCGGTCGTCGCGAGTGCGGGCTGGAACCTCACCGCCGACGATGTCGCGAAGCGCCCGGAGCTCCTCGACCTGCCCGCGTTGCTCGACACGATCGAAGCCCAGATGAAGTCCGCCCCCGATCGCCTGCAGTGGGAGATGAACACCACCCTCGCGATGATCGGGATCCACCATCCGGAGTTGCGGGCGCGCGCGCTCGACATCGGTGAGCGCCTCGAGGTGCTCAAGGACTACCCGACGCCACCGAACTGCACCTCACCGTTCGCCCCGATCTGGATCGGCGAGATCGTCCGGCGCAACAAAGAATCGAGAACCACGTGATCACCGTCCATCTGCGCTACGAGATCGACCCCGACAAGCTGGACGAGTTCACGCAGTACGGGCGAGATTGGATCCGCCTCGTGAACAAGCTCGGCGGCACGCACCACGGATACTTCATGCCGAGTGAGGGCGACAGCGACGAGGCCTTCGCACTGTTCACCTTCCCGTCGATGGCCGAGTACGAGGCCTACCGGATCGCATCGCGCACCGACCCCGAATGCGTYCAGGCGTTCCAATTCGCGCGCGACACGCAGTGCATCCGCCGCTACGAGCGCCGGTTCCAGACGCCCGTCTTCAGCTGACGTCCGTCGGCCCGGGTGCCCGACGCCGCACCTAGACTGACCCACGATGGATGCCGCGATCGCAAACGCCCTGGCGCTGGGCCCCGAATCGACGATGAACGATCACACGGTGGACATCACCACGATCGGCGCACGCTCTGGCGAGCCGCGGCGCATCGAGATCTGGTTTCACAACGTCGACGGTGTCGTCTACCTGACTGGCCTTCCGGGCCCGCGCGCCTGGTACGCCAACCTTCTCGCCCATCCGCACTTCACCTTCCACCTCAAGGACGGGGTTCAGGCCGACCTGCAGGCGACCGCAGCGCCGGTGACCGATCCGGGCGAGCGGGCGAGACTGTTCGCAGCGATCACCACGGGGATCGACGACCTCTACGCCAGACGCGGATCGCATCAGCGCGTGGCACATCCCGACCTCTGGGTCAGTGGCAGCCCGCTCATCCGCGTCACCTTCGACTGACCCTTCTGCAGGGCCGATAGCCTGAGAGCGGCCACATCGATAATCCGCCCTGCGACCGGAGGTTGACCCTTGCCTGAGAACCACGACTCATCCGCCTGGAAGCGCTTCTGGGATCGCGGGGGCCTCTGGAGGGCACTGCTGCTCGCCGTGGTCTACTACGGCCTCTACCAGCTGGTCGCGGTCGGGCTCTTCTTCACCGTCGGAGACCTGGCCGGCTCCCCGGACAGCCCGCTCGGCATCGTACTCGACACCGCACTGCCGATCCTCCTCGGCGGGGTGCTGCTCGTGCTGTTCGCCTGGTCGATCGGGTGGCTGCGCGAGCTCTTCGGTCCGCAGCCGATCGGCGGACGCGGCTGGATGTGGATCGCGGTGGCGGTTGTGCTGCTGACGAATCTGTTCCGCTTCGCAACCCTCGACTATGCCGCCGCAGGGGCACCGACGGTCTTGGCGTGGCTGTTCGCGGGGCTCTGCATCGGATTCGCCGAGGAGCTGCTCACGCGCGGTTTCGTCGTGAACCTCATGCGCCGGGCTGGCCACTCGGAGATCGTCGTCGCGGTGACCTCGGCTGCGATCTTCGCCGCCCTGCACATCGGGAACGCGTTCGGCGGCCAGCCGATCCTGAACACGGCGATCCAGGTCGCCTACACCTTCGCGTTCGGCATATGCATGTACCTTGCGCTGCGGGTGACCGGGAACATCATCTGGCCGATCCTGCTCCACGCCACGACCGACCCGAGCATCTTCCTGCTGACGGCCTACCCCGGATCCGGCCCGCTCACTCCGATTGCCGGCCTGGGGAACATCGTTGTGATCATCACCGGGCTCGCCCTGGTCGGTTTCATCCGCGGGCGGGTGAGCCCGAAGGTCATCGACACGGGAGCGACAGTTTCCGCCTCATGATCTACGCACCGGAATGCCACCGCTCACCCGCCCGTTGGTGACACGGTGGATTACGGACACGCGCTCGAATTCGGCGCCTTCATCACCCCGACGGCCGCCGATCCCGAGACCCCGGTCCGGCTCGCACAGATCGCCGAGGCATCCGGTCTCGACCTGGTGACCTTCCAGGACCACCCGTACCAGCCGGCGTTCCTCGACACGTGGACGCTCATGTCCTTCGTCGCGGCGCGGACCGACAGCATCCGCATCGCTCCCAACGTGCTGAATGTTCCCCTCCGCCCGCCCGCCGTCGTCGCCCGCTCGGCGGCGAGCCTTGACCTGCTCTCGGGTGGCCGCTTCGACCTCGCGCTGGGCTCCGGCGGCTTCTGGGACGCGATCGAAGCCATGGGCGGCGGGCGATTGACTGCAGGACAGGCCGTGACCGCGCTCGAGGACGCGATCGACGTGATCCGGGAGCTCTGGGACACGAGCGAGCGCCGCGGTGCCTTCACCGACGGGAAGTACCACCGGGTGCACGGCGCGAAGCGCGGCYCGCGCCCCGCGCACGACGTCCCGATCTGGATCGGCGCGTACAAGCCGCGCATGCTGTCGCTGACCGGCCGCAAGGGCGACGGATGGCTGCCCTCGCTCGGCTATCTGAAGCCCGGCGATCTCGATCGGGGCAACACATCGATCGACGAGGCTGCGACCTCGGTCGGTCGTGATCCCCGGGAAATCCGCCGACTGCTGAACGTCGGCGCGATCGAGGGCGGCTCCTGGGCGGACCGCCTCGCGGTGATGGCGATCGAGGATGGCATCGGCACGTTCATCCTCGCGGCGGACGATCCCCGCGCCCTGCAGGCGTTCGGCCAGGAGGTGGCGCCCGCCGTCCGTGAGCTGGTGCGGGCCGAGCGCGCGCGTCGCGGCACTGTCGCGGCATCCGGCCGCTCCAGCGTGGCCATCGCCGCGCGCCGCTCCGGCATCGCCTACGACGACGTGCCCGCAGGCCTGCGCGCCATCGAACCGGGCGACTTCGCGTACGAGACTGTGCGTGCCACCTACATGCGCGGGGGTGCACCTGGCATCGTGCTGCAGCCCGACTCGACCGCGCAGGTGGCCGACGCGATCGCGTTCGCTCGCCGGCATCCGGATGCCGCGCTCTCAGTGCGCAGCGGCGGCCACGGAATCAGCGGCCGCAGCACGAACGACGGCGGAATCGTCATCGACCTGCAGAACCTCAACGCGATCGAGGTGCTCGACGAAGAGCGCCGGCTGGTGCGGATCGGACCCGGCGCGCGCTGGGCCGAAGTCGCGGCGGCCCTCGGGGAGCACGGCTGGGCGATCTCGTCGGGTGACTCGGGCGGCGTCGGCGTCGGCGGACTCGCCACCGCCGGGGGCATCGGCTTCCTCGCTCGCGAGCACGGCCTCACCATCGACCACCTGCGCGCGGCGGAGGTCGTGCTCGCTGACGGAACGATCGTGCGGACGGATGCCGAGACCCGGCCCGACCTCTTCTGGGCCGTGCGCGGCGCGGGGTCGAACGTCGGGATCGTGACCGCGTTCGAGTTCGAAGCCGCCGAGGTCGGCGATCTCGGCTGGGCGCAGCTCGTCTTCCAGGTCGACGACACTGCCGCGTTCCTGGAGGGGTTCGGCGGCATCGTCGAGGCCGCACCGCGCGACCTCACCGCGTTCCTCACGATGGGCGGACGCCGAGGCAACGGCCCCCGGGTCGCGCAGATCTCGGCGATGGTGGACTCCGACGCTCCTGACACGATCGTCGATCGGCTCCAGCCGTTCGCCCAACTCGCCCCTCTCGCGCAGCAGTCGGTGCAGATCACGACCTATCCTCGCGTGCTCGCGAACGCCGACCTCGGTCCGCACAGCGGCACCGGTGAGCCGCACTCGCGCTCTGCGCTGGTCGCGCACCTCACGCCCGCGATCGCCGCGGCGGCGGAGCGGATGCTGGACGCCGGCGACTCCTACTTCTTCCAGGTGCGGTCAGTCGGCGGGGCGGTCGCCGATGTCGCGGTCGAGGCGACCGCGTACGCCCACCGTGCGGCGAACTTCTCGATCGTCGCGATCGGGGTGAATGCCGCGCGATTGGACGACTCCTGGCGCGGAGTAGCGGCGAACGCACAGGGGTCGTACCTGAGCTTCGACAGCTCGCTGCGGGCCGAGCGGATCGGGGAGGCGTTCCCGCCTCAGACGCTCGAGCGGCTGCGCGCGATCAAGGCGGAGGTCGACCCTGCCGGAATGTTCGCGGACAACTTCTCCGTGCCGACGGACTGAGGTTCGGTCGAGTCAGTTCTAGGGGAACTGCACGAGCAGCAGGCTCTGCTTCGTGTCGGCGTACTTCACCCAGCCGTCACCGAAKAGGTAGGTGCGGCCGTACCCCTCATCATCCGTGGTGACGGCGGTATCGGCGCTCTCGGTGACGTAGACGCCCTCGCGGGAGTCCTCCGTTCGCCAGCCCTCGGCGAGGAGATCCTGCTCGGCGGTTGCCGCCTGGGCCGCGGTGATCGGCGCCCAGCCGAACTGCTGGACCTGCTCAGCGGAGGCGGACAAGTCGCCCCACGTGCACTGCACGCCCTCGGGGACGGCGACGGTCACGGTGCCGACCGTGAACGCATCCTCGAAGTTGGTCCAGCCCAGCGCCTCGAAGTCGGAGACGATCGCCGGAGAGATGATCGTCTCGCAGGTGGGATCCTCGGACGTTGCCGCTGCGGTGTCCGGCGTGGCCCCGGGCTCGGGCGTCGCAGAGGGCGCAACGGCGCTGGGCGCAGTGGTCGCGGTCGGTGCCGCCTCCGGCGCGGCCGCGGCGCAGCCGCTGACGGCGGCCAGCGAGGCTGCGAGGGCGAGGACCGCGGTGAAACGGTGAAGGGGGCGGATCATGCGGGTCTACTCCGTGGGGGCGGGGGGATGCAGGAGGTTCAGGAAGGCGTCGTGCAGACGCCCGTTGGTGGCCAGTGAAGAGCGGTCGCCGATCGAGTCCACACCGTCGAACGACGTGAAGCGGCCACCGGCCTCGGTGATGATCGGAACCATCGCCGCGATGTCGTACTCTCTGACGCCGAACTCCGCGACGAATTCGAGTCGTCCCTCGGCGAGGAGCATGTACGGCCAGGCGTCGCCGTAGCCGCGATCGCGCCAGACCGACCGGCTCAGGCGCAGCAGTGCGTCGGTGTGGCCGGCCTCATCCCACTGCGCGATGCTCTGGAAGCTGACGCTCGCATCAGCGAGGGTCGAGACTTGTGAGACCGCGATGCGCTGGGGCGCGGCATCCGGAGTGTTCGTCCATGCGCCGAGGCCCGTCGCGCCCCACCAGCGTCGGCCGATGGCCGGCTGGCTGGCGACGCCCACGCGCGGCACGCCGTCGATCGCGAGGGCGATGAGCGTCGTCCACATCGGGATGCCCTTGAGGTAGTTCGCCGTGCCGTCGATCGGGTCGATGATCCACTGGCGGGCCGTGTCGCCGGTGACGCCGTACTCCTCGCCGAAGATCCCGTCATCAGGCCGCTCGGCTTCGAGGATCGCGCGGATCGCACGCTCGGTGGCGAGGTCGGCCTCCGTGACGTGGCTGGCATCCGCCTTCAGCTGCACATCGAGGTCGGCGGCGTCGAAACGCTGCATCGATGCCGCATCCGCGGCATCCGCCAACCTCAGCGCCAGCGCGAGTTCGGGGCGCAGATCACCATCGAACGGCGCGCCGAACGATGGTGAAGGGGAGGGGGACACATGTCAAGGATACCGGGCGTCCGGCGGCTCGATTTCCGAGCGAGCGGGTCGTTCTGGTAACGTAATCCCTCGGTTCGCCTCACGGTGAAACCGAGCACCTCTAGCTCAATCGGCAGAGCAACTGACTCTTAATCAGTGGGTTCTGGGTTCAAGTCCCAGGGGGTGCACCAATTAGAAAATGCCCGGTCAGATGATGAATCTCTGCCGGGCTTTTCTGCGTCCAAAGGGCGAGCAACCACAATTTCAACCGACAATCGCGCTCGCAACGTGCCTCTGCTTGGCGCCGGAGTCATGATCGGGGTGATGGTGATCTGGCAGACGTCTCTGTCTCAACGCGCGACCGCCCATTATCGTGAGGCCCGTGGACAACGTCGCCAACGCCGAGTGGGAGGCGCTGCTGTCCCACCATGGGATCAAGCCCACCGTGACGCCTGTCGACAGCAACGATGACGCTGCGCGAGACGTCTCGTTGGCCCACAACGGGATGAAACCCGCCATGACCAACGACACGCGGGTGGCCAGACAGTTAAGAATGTGGAGTCTGTGCCTTTTCATAGCCGCGCCGGCACTCGGTCTTGTGGGTGTTCTTTGGGTGCTCATCGCCATGGCTCCCACAGGAGACGATATTCAGAACGAATCTGCATATATCCCGTCTCAGATCGCAACCAACGTGGTCGGTTCCATCGTGGTTGCGATGCTGACCGCTTCTTTCGTTCTCGCGATCATCTACTACGCGGGCCCGTGGCGGAGGAGAAGCCAACAGCGCGACTGACCGCTGGATCTGAATGGCAGTCCCACACAGCCGCGCGCCACGTGGTGGTTCTGCCAGCCGTCCCGGGTCTATGTGGACGTGCTGGAGCAGCTCCAGGGCTGACAGCTAGCCGCTGGATCAGCCTCCGGTGAAGCCGAGAAGGATGACCTCGAACCCTGCGGCTTCGCATGCTTTGTACAGGTCGGCACCGAACACGGGTCCGCCCGGTGTGCCGAAATTGGTCGGACCAACGTCCTGAACTGCGGGTACCTCCTCTTTGAGGGCCGCAAGTGCTTCGGCCACGGGTCCTTCGTCAGCGGATGGGATGTTGCCGAGAACGCGCGACGCTAGGGCATACCACCCGCTCCTCTCCTGCTGGCCCATGCGGTCCTCATGGAACGCGACATCCACGTTGCCCAAGATGACCACGACGTCACCGAACCCTGCACATGTCACCTCGTCCGGCGCTGCTGGCGTCTCTGCTGATGCAGGTTCCGGTGCGGCGCTGACGGGCGGTGTCGAGGTCGCCGTCGGGGGTGGGTCAGCCGCTGCTGGTGCCGTGGCGGTGCACCCGGCAAGCGCGGTCACGGCTAGGGCCAGCGCGGCGAGTACGGGGGCGGACTTGGCTGTGCGGTGCATGACGCAATACTTGCAGACCGTGTGAAAAGTCTTTGAGCGGCGGCGTGGCGGCATTGCTCATGGCGCTGAGCGTACTGCGCAGGTCGTCCTGGCGGTCGACAAGCCGGAGGTGCCATCGTGGGAGCAGGCACGAATGGGGGAGCCGACCATGGCCGAACACGTCCACGACCTCACGGGCAAGCGCGCCCTCGTCACGGGTGCCGCGAGTGGCATCGGGCTCGCGTGCGCCCACGAGTTCGCGCGGCGGGGCGCTCACGTCGTGATCGCCGACCTGAACGCGGATGCCGCGGC
>NZ_JBFUFC010000091.1:0-15081 GCF_056403635.1 Microbacterium sp. P2_F9
TTGTCTCGCCTGCGCACCGAGATGGGGGTGACGAGATGAACGTGCACGAGTTCGCCGAACTGGCGGCGGGCCACGCGCTGCACGCGCTGTCGCCCGAGGATCAGCAGGCCTATGAGGTCGCTCTCGCCGCGCACCCGGAGTGGACCTCGATTGCGGATGCGGATGCCTCGACCGCCGCCAACCTCGCCGACGGGGTCGCCGAGGTCGCACCGCCCGCGCACGTCCGGCAGGCGCTCCTGGCGAGGATCGCTTCCGAGCCCGCCCCCGATGGGGAAACCCCCGTCGAAAACTCCGTGACCGGGGGAGAGCCCGCGCCGAACACCGAGGCGATCCAGACCGTCTCCCGGCGGCAGTGGACGCGGGGACTGCTCGCGCTCGCGGCATCCCTCGTCCTGCTCGTCGCGCTGGGCACCGGCGTCGCGATGATCGGCGACCGGCTCCACCAGCCGGCGGCGGTGGTGGCACAGAACGAGATCGAGTCGGCGCCGGACGCCCAGACGAGCACCGCAAAGGTGGAGGGCGGTGGGCACGCGACACTGAAATGGTCGGACGAGGTCGGCAAGGCCGTCGTCGTCACCGAGGGCGTCGCGGAACTGGACCCGGACCAGGCGTATGAGCTGTGGTTCGCGCGTGAGGGTGTCATGGTGTCGGCCGGGGTGTTCACGACGGACGCGGACGGCTCTGCGACCACGCTGCTGAACGCGCCGATCCAGGAGGGCGACGAGGCGGTGGCGATCACCATCGAAGAAGAAGGCGGATCGCCGACCGGCGAGCCGACGTCCGACCCGATCACGACGCTCCCGACCGCGTAGGGGAGGCATCGGGTATCGTTCGGGCCGTGGCATCCGCTCCGCAGTCCCCACAGACCCTCGTGCACCTTCGTCGCGCGCGGGATCTGATGGACCGCGACTACGCCCAGCCGCTCGACGTGCCCACCATGGCCAGGCACGCCCTCATGTCCCCCGCGCACTTCTCCCGTGAGTTCAAGACCGCCTACGGCGAGACGCCGTACGCCTACCTCATGACCCGTCGCATCGAGCGCGCCATGGCGCTGCTGCGCGCGGGCGCGTCGGTGACGGATGCCTGCACCGCCGTCGGCGCGACCTCGCTGGGGTCGTTCAGCTCGACGTTCACCGAGCTCGTCGGCGAGACCCCGACCTCGTATCGCTCGCGGTCGCACGAGGCGGCAGAAGCGATGCCCGCCTGCATAGCCAAGCTGCTCACCCGACCCACCCGATTCGGCTAGTACGGTATCTGGGTTGAGCTCTGACCGAGAGGCACAGTCGTGACGGACCATCATCCGGACATCAGCGACGCCATTGTGGTGTTCCTCAAGAACTACCCAGGAAAGAACGACGAGGAGTTCGAGGCCAGGTTCGGCACGGAGGCAGCTCGTGAGGCAGTTCGCGCGACTCTGGACGAGACCTCGAGGATCCGGATCGACTGGGCCGACAAGTCGCTCACCGACGCAGGGGAGGCGATCGAGAAGGTGATGCACGAGAGGCACCCTGAGTTGTCGGCCGCTGCGCTCGAGAAACTCTCGAACTACTTCACCTACCTCGTCAAATGATGGCCCTCCGCGGTCAGGTGAAAGGAACTCCATGACGGGCAATGTCACCGCCGATCTCCTCCGCGCCCTCATCGACAACATGGAAGATCCAGTCGTCGACGGGGACGGCTGGGAGTCGCTGGCGATCATCCTGGAGTTCCCCGACGGCGCGTTCAACGCGGCGCATGGATACCTCTATTCGCCCGATGGTGAGATAACGGCCGTGGCCTCGGACCCGTGGGCTGTAGCGCCCGCGGTGAAGGCGTATACCGACAGCTACTACACGCCCGGTGCGAACCTGCCGCGGAAGGCTCTCGTGCAGCTCAACCGCACGACGGGCAAGTACAGAGTGACTTTCGAGGAGACTGACGAGGCGCGTTGGAAGGTGACCCCGCGAAACTTCAGGCAACTCCGTGAGGAGTTGCGTCCCGATTTCGATTGACCGGTCCGCGCGACATCGAGCAGGATCGGATAAGCGTCATCCCGCGCCCCGTCCTAGCGTGGGAGGCATGTCGAAGATCTCATTGCGCTACTGCCCCATCACCGTCGACGACGTCGACGCCGCCCTCGCCTTCTACCGCGACGCCCTCGGTCTCGAGCCCCACGGTGACTTCGCCAACGATGGGTTCCGGTGGGTGACCCTGGGCTTCCCTGGACAGCCCGGCCTGGAGGTCGTGCTGTCCGAGCCCGGCGCCGGGCGGGGGCCCGACGACGCCGACGCGCTCCATCGACTCCTCGCCAAGGGCTCGCTGCCCGGTCCGCTCGTCTTCACGACGGACGACCTCGACGCGACGTTCGAGCGGGTGCGTGCCAGCGGTGCCGAGGTGCTGCAGGAGCCCATTGACCAGGATTGGGGTCCCCGCGACTGCGCCTTCCGCGACCCGGCGGGCAACCACATCCGCATCAACCAGGTGTGACCGCGCGGCACGCGGTGGGGGATCGACCCATGTGCCTGCCCTGGATGGTGCCGACGCCGGATCGCGCGCGGGTGCTCGTCACCGCGGGTAGCCTGGAAGCGATGAGCGACGATTCGAGGGACTTCCACAAGCCCGTACGGCGGCCAGCCGAGGTGTTCGACCGCCTGTTCGCGGCCGAGGATCCCGCCGAAGTCTCGCGCGTCGCCCATTCGACAGCGCATGCGCTGCTGGCCCGGGTGCGTCAGGATCCGACCGGCGAAGTGCTCGACCGCCTTGTCTCGTTCACCGATGAGCACGGCATCGATGACCTCGCCGAACTGTGGTCGCGGTCACCCGCGCGCACGCTGCCGGGCGCGCTCTGGCGCCTCTATCTGATTCAGCTCATGATCCACGACGACCCCCGCACCGCCGCACTGCTCTACGAGCGCGGGCGGATCGCGCTCGACTCCGTCGATCCGGTGATCGCCGGCGCGCCGGTTCCCGCCGGGCCCGACGAGCTCATCGCGCTCGTCGACATGATCCTGCGCGGCCTGTTCGAAGGCGACTTCGCGATCGCGCTCGAGCGCGCTGCGGCGTTCTGCCGCGTGCAGGCGTCCGGTGCGACGCACGTCGCCGACGACTACGAGGCAACCGAGCCGGAGCGGGCATCGACCCTCACCACCCGAGCGCTGCGCCTCACCGACTACGCGGGCGACCTCGCCGCGTGCGCCGCGCTGTGGCGAYGGGATGCGCTGGCCTGATCCGGGCCTGCGTCGCCTGGGCAGAGAAGTGCCGGGCCGCAGAACGCCTCTCGGCGCGAGGCCGCTCTCGGCGGCAAAAGATGGAGCCCGGGGTTACTGCGGCCCGGCTGTTCCAGTGTAACGGAGCCGCGTGGCGGGGCATTCCCGTCGGGCTAGGCTCGTGCAATGACCTGGCGCTTCGCCCTCATGATCGACCCCGCGGCATCCGACGATCCCCGCTCCGACTTCGGCGAGACCTTCACCTCCGTCGATCCCACGACGCCGGCGCTGAGCGTCGGCGAGCTGAGCACGCAGCGCGGTGACGGGATCTTCGAGTCGATCGGCGTCGTCGACGGTCACCCGCAGGAGGTGTCGGCGCACCTCGATCGCCTCGCGCACTCGGCGCAGCTGTGCGACCTGCCGATCCCCAACGCCGAGCAGTGGCGGCAGGCGGTGGTCCATGCGGCGGCGAACTGTCCCGCCGAGGGTGAGGGTGTGATCAAGCTGATCCTCAGCCGGGGTGTCGAGCACGGTCCGACGCCGACTGCGTGGGTCACGGCCGCGCAGGCTGCGGACTTCCGGGAGGCGCGGGAGCGCGGCATCCGTGTCGTCACCCTCGATCGCGGGTACGACAGTGCGGCGCCCGCGCGCGCGCCGTGGCTGCTGCTGGGGGCCAAGACCCTGTCGTACGCGGTGAACATGGCGGCGATCCGCGAGGCGCACCGCCGCGGCGCCGATGACGCGATCTTCGTGTCGTCAGACGGCATGGTGCTCGAGGCACCCACGGCCTCGGTCATCCTGCGCTTCGGCGACCGTTTCGTAACCCCGGAGCCGGCCGGCGCGATCCTGCACGGCACGACGCAGGTGAGCCTGTTCGAGCGCCTCGCTGCGCTCGGCCACGAGACCGCCTACGACGCCGTCCCGGTCGACGCGCTGGGCAGAGCGGATGCCGCGTGGCTGGTGTCGAGCGTCCGGCTCGCGGCTCCGATCACCGCTGTGGACGGCGCCCCGGTGCCCCTGGACGCCCCGCTCACGGCCGACTTCAACCGCTACCTCTTGAGCCCCCGCGACTGACCCCACAAGGTGACGAGCCGATACGTGCCCGACGAGCCGGTACGGTCCACACCGTGGATTTCGTCACAGCTCGTGCGGAACGTATCGGCTCGCGGGGGGAGTCGGGCTCGGGCCGCGGTCTAGCCGAAGCGGCCGGAGACGTAGTCCTCGGTGGCCTGCACGGTGGGGGAGGTGAAGATCGACTTGGTGTCGTTGTACTCGATGAGCTTGCCCGGCTTGCCGGTGCCGGCGATGTTGAAGAACGCCGTGCGGTCGGACACGCGCGAGGCCTGCTGCATGTTGTGCGTGACGATGACGATCGTGTAGTCCTGCTTGAGCTCTTCGATCAGCTCCTCGATCGCGTATGTCGAGATCGGGTCGAGGGCCGAGCAGGGCTCGTCCATCAGCAGCACCTGCGGCGACACGGCGATCGCGCGCGCGATGCAGAGGCGCTGCTGCTGGCCGCCTGACAGTCCGGAGCCGGGCTTGTCGAGACGGTCCTTGACCTCATTCCAGAGGTTCGCACCCTGGAGCGACTTCTCGACGAGAGCATCGGCATCCGATCGCGAGATGCGGCTGTTGTTGAGCTTGACGCCCGCGAGCACGTTCTCTTTGATCGACATCGTCGGGAACGGGTTCGGGCGCTGGAAGACCATGCCGACCTGGCGACGAACGAGCACCGGGTCGACGCCAGGGCCGTACAGGTTGTCGCCGTCGAGGAGGACTTCACCCTCGACGCGCGCGCCCGGGATCACTTCGTGCATGCGGTTCAGGGTGCGCAGGAAGGTCGACTTGCCGCAGCCGGAGGGTCCGATGAAGGCCGTGACGCTGCGCGGCTCGATGGAGAGGGAGACGCCCTCGACGGCGAGGAAGCCGCCGTAGTAGACGTGGAGGTCGTTGACTTCGATGCTCTTGGACAAGGTCTCGTTCTTTCGGGTGGAGGAGGTCAGCGGCCGGTCTTGGGGGAGAACACCTTCGCCACGATGCGCGCGACGAGGTTCAGGACCATGACGATCAGGATCAGAGTCAGGGCACCGGCCCAGGCACGATCCAGGTAGGCCTCCGGCGGGATGCCCTGGTTCGCGTACTCGGTGTACGTGAACACGGGCAGCGTCTGCATGCGGCCGTCGAAGAGGTCGTAGTTCATGCTGTTGGTGAATCCGGCCGTGATCAGCAGCGGCGCCGTCTCGCCGATGACTCGGGAGATCGACAGCATGACACCGGTCGTGATGCCCGCGATCGAGGTGGGCAGCACGATTTTGACGACGGTCAGCCACTTCGGAACGCCCAGGGCGTACGAGGCTTCGCGCAGCTCGTTGGGCACGAGCCGCAGCATCTCCTCGGTTGACCGGACGACGACGGGGATCATCAGCACGGAGAGGGCGATCGAGCCCATGATGCCCATGCGGATGCCGGGGCCGAAGAAGAGGGCGAAGAGCGCATACGCGAACAGGCCGGCGACGATCGACGGGATGCCGGTCATGACGTCGACGAGGAAGGTGATGCCGCGGGCGACGCGCTTGCCCTCGCCGTACTCGACGAGATAGATCGCCGCCATGAGCCCGATCGGGATCGAGATGACGGCCGCGGCGCCGGTGATGAGCACGGTGCCGACGATGGCGTGGAGCGCGCCACCGCCCTCGCCGACCACGTTGCGCATCGAGGAGGAGAAGAACAGCGCATCGAAGCGTGCGATGCCGTTGGCGACGACCGTGAAGGCCACCGAAACGAGCGGAACCATCGCGATGATGAACGCCGATGCGACGACCCCCGTGACCAGACGGTCAACGGCCTTGCGGCGGCTCTCGACGATGGTCGAGATCGTGAAGATCAGGACCAGATAGAGGATGCCCGCGGCGACGAGCCAGCCGGCGACGTTGAGGGGCTCCCCGGCGCCGGCCGCGACGATCGCGAACACGGCGAGCATGGATGCGAGGGCAGCCGCGACCAATGCCCACACCGCCCAGCCGGGGAGGCGGCCAGTCGTGAGCTTGAGCGGCTGCGGCGCGCTGCGCTGCTGCGGTGGCGTGGCGGTGATGGTCATCAGTTGGCCCCCGAGAATTCCTTGCGGCGATTGACGATCAGCCGTGCGACGAAGTTGACCGCGAAGGTCACGACGAACAGGATGAGGCCGGTCGCGATGAGGACGTTGATGTTGGTTCCGAACGCCTCGGGGAAGGTCAGGGCGATGTTCGCCGCGATCGTCGAGGGGTTCGTGGAAGTGAACAGCTGCAGCGTGACGGTTCCCGTCGCCGAGAGGACCATCGCGACGGCCATCGTCTCGCCGAGGGCGCGGCCGAGGCCGAGCATCGAGGCCGAGACGATGCCGCTGCGACCGAAGGGAAGGACGGCCATGCGGATCATCTCCCAGCGGGTCGCGCCGAGTGCGAGGGCGGCTTCCTCGTGGAGGACGGGGGTCTGCAGGAAGATCTCACGGCAGATCGCGGTGATGATCGGCACGACCATGACGGCGAGGACGATCGCGGCGGTGAAGATCGTGCGTCCGGTCGCCGATACGGGACCGGCGAAGAGCGGGAACCACCCCAGGTTGGTGGTGAGCCACGCGTAGACCGGCTGCACGGCCGGTGCCAGGACAAGGATGCCCCAGAGGCCGAAGACGACCGACGGCACGGCGGCGAGGAGGTCGACGACATAGCCGAGGGCCTGCGCGATCCGGCGGGGTGCGTAGTGGCTGATGAAGAGGGCGACGCCGAGCGACAGCGGAATCGCCATGATGAGGGCGAGCAGGGCCGCCCAGATCGTGCCGAAGAGCAGCGGCCAGACGTAGTCCCAGAAGTTCGTGGTGAGGAGGGATGCCTCCGCAGGCGTCGCGCCGACGGCGGGCAGCGACTGGATGATGAGGAAGATCGCCACGGCGGCGAGCGTCACGAGGATCATCGAGCCGGCGGCCAGGGCGGTGCCCGAGAACCACAGATCTCCGGGCCGCTGCTTGGCCGGGATCTTCGTCGCGGCGGGGGCGGCTGTCATCTCATCCGTTCTTGTCACGTGAATCATACGATCCGGGCTTCAGCCCCGGACAGGTCGCTGACGACGTGTCCGGGGCTGAAGCGGAGGGACTACTTGATCGCGTCGACCGCGGACTGCGCCTGCGCGGCGAGGTCCGAGGAGATGGGCGCGCTGCCCGCGTTGTCGGCTGCGGCCTGCTGGCCGGCCTCGCTGATCGCGGTGGTGAAGAAGCCCTTCACGAGCGCGGCCTGGTCGGCGTCCTGGTACTCGACGCAGCCGATGAGGTAGCTCACGAGCACGACGGGGTAAGCGCCGGCCTCGGTGGTGGTGCGGTCGAGGGCGAAAGCGAGGTCGGTCGCCGCGCGTCCCTCTTCGAGCTTCGAGGCGTCCAGAGCGATCGCGGCACCCTCAGCAGAAGGCTCGACCCACTCGGAGCCCACCTGGACGTTCACGGCGCTCAGGTCGGCGGTCTGCGAGTGGTCGGCGTAGCCGATCGCGCCGTTGCCGGCCTTGATGGCGTTGACGACACCCGAGGTGCCCTGCGCCGCTTCGCCGGCCGCGAGCGGCCACTCCTCGACCGATCCGAACGTCCACACGTCCGTCGCCGTCTTGGCGAGGTAGTCGGTGAAGTTCGCTGTCGTGCCCGACTTGTCGGAGCGGTGCACGGGCGTGATGGCGAGGTCGGGGAGCGTGACGCCGTCGTTCGTGGCGGCGATCGCGGGGTCGTTCCAGTTGGTGATCGTGCCGGCGAAGATGCCGGCGATCGTGGCCGGGTCGAGGTTGAGGGAGTCGACGCCCTCGAGGTTGAACGCGATCGCGATCGGCGAGACGTAGGCGGGGATCTCGACGAGGTCAGAGCCCTCGACGCACGCGTCGAACGGGCCGGCGGCGATCTCGTCGACCTTGAACGCACGGTCGGACCCTGCGAACGACACGGCGCCGGACTGGAACGACTCACGGCCGGTGCCGGAGCCCTGCGGGTCGTAGTTGACGGTGACGTCGGGGTTGGCGGTCTGGAACTCGGCGGTCCAGGCCTGGACGGCGACCTGCTGCGAGGTCGCGCCAGATCCGTTGAGGGTGCCGGTGAGGGCGGGGCCGGCGCTCTCGGAGGGGGTCGAGGTGCCCTCTTCGTTCGAGGCGCAGCCGGCGAGCGTGAGGACTGCGATGGCAGCAACAGCGCCCACCTGGGCGATGCGAGAGATCTTCACTGTGGATCCTTCGGGTGTCAGAGGGGAGAACCCGGTGCAGGGTTCGTCCTGAAGGTAAACAGCGACTGTGAAGCGTTTGGGCTGCGATGGTGAACGGAAGGTGAACGAGCCCCGGCCGCCTGACCCGGTCGATTGCGGCCCGGCCCTATCGTGGAGATATGTCCAAGACCTCGAAAGTCCAGCGCAAGGCCCTCGACGCACTCGAGGACGCCGCCGCGGCCGCCCACTTCGCGAAGAAGACAGCGAAGAAGCTGCCCGCCAAGCCCGCGAAGAAGCTTCGTGAATTCGCGAAGGACGCGAAAGCCGCGTCGGATGCCTCGAAGAAGGCGGTGCGCAACCACCCCAAGAAGATCGCGAAGCGCGCGGAGAAGGCTGCCGATCGCGCGCTGACCGCCACCCAGGATGCCCTGGCGAAGGTCGAGTCGAAGGCTGCGGCCAAGGCTCGCGCGCAGCAGAAGGCAGCGGCCAAGAAGGCCGAGTCCGGCGCAGCGAAGAAGGCGAAGGCGGCTGCCGCACAGCCCGCCAAGCCCGTCGCGGCCGCGAAGCCTGCTGAGCCGGCTGTCGCCGCGCCCGCTGAGCCGGCTCCCGCCGCCGCGCCGGCAAAGCGCGCTGTGACCAAGCGCACCGCTGCACGCAAGCCCGCCGCCGCGTCCGAAGACCTCGCGACCCTGACCGTCGCGGCGCTGCGCGAGCGCGCCCGCACCGAGGGTCGCACCGGCTACTCCCGCTTCACCAAGGCGCAGCTGATCGATCTCCTCTCCTGACGTGTCCGGCCCGCACAGCGCGCAGGGCGTGCTCGACCGTTCGGCACAGGCGCCGCGGCCGCGCACGCTCATCGACATCCTCCGGGAGACCACGGCGCGGCATCCGGAGGCGTCCGCGCTCGACGACGGCTCCGGGGCGCTCAGCTACCGGGAGCTGATGGCCCGCGTGGGCGCCACGGCCACCCGCCTGCACAACGCGGGCGTCCGCCGCGGCGACCGGGTGGGAGTGCGGGTGGTGTCCGGGTCGAAGCAGCTGTACCTGTCGATCCTCGGCGTGCTGGCGGCTGGCGCCGCGTACGTCCCGGTCGACGCCGATGACCCAGACGAGCGCGCGCGGCTGGTCTTCGGCGAGGCGAAGGTGCGCGGCGTGATCTCCGGCGACGGCCAGTATGTCCCGCGCGATGAGACGGAATCGGATGCCGCCTCCGCGCCGCTCTTCGATGGAGCGGCGCCGCACCCCAGCACGCACGCGATCGTCGTCGTGCCGCCCCCGACCGTCGACGACGACGCGTGGATCATCTTCACCTCAGGCTCGACCGGCGTGCCGAAGGGCGTCGCGGTGAGCCACCGCTCAGCCGCCGCCTTCGTAGATGCTGAATCACGCATATTCCTCCCGGAGGCGCCGCTCGGACCGGGTGACCGGGTGCTCGCGGGGCTGTCCGTGGCGTTCGATGCGTCGTGCGAGGAGATGTGGCTCGCCTGGGGCCACGGTGCGTGCCTCGTGCCCGCGCCGCGGTCGCTCGTGCGGTCGGGCGAGGATCTTGCCCCGTGGCTCATCCGGCAGTCGATCACGGTGGTCTCGACGGTCCCCACGCTGGCCGCGATGTGGCCGATCGCGGCGCTCGAGAATGTGCGACTCCTCATCTTCGGCGGCGAGGCCTGCCCGCCCGAGCTGGCCGCGCGGCTGGCGGCCGATGGCCGCGAAGTGTGGAACACCTATGGCCCCACCGAAGCGACGGTCGTGGCGTGCGCGGCCCCGCTCGATGGCTCGGTGCCGGTGCGCATCGGTCTCCCGCTCGATGGCTGGGCGCTCGCCATCGTCGACGCCGAGGGCCAGCAGGTCGCCGAGGGCGAGACCGGCGAGCTCATCATCGGCGGCGTCGGCCTCGCCCGCTACCTCGACCCCGCGAAAGACCTCGAGAAGTACGCGCCCATGCCGACGCTCGGCTGGGATCGCGCCTACCGGTCTGGCGATCTCGTGCGCTTCGACGCCGAAGGTCTCGTCTTCCAGGGTCGCGCCGACGATCAGGTCAAGGTGGGCGGACGCCGCATCGAACTCGGCGAGGTGGAGTCTGCATTGCAGGACCTGCCGGGTGTGACGGCCGCGGCTGCCGCCGTGCGCATGACCGACGCGGGGGTTCCCGTGCTCGTCGGCTACCTGGTGGTGGAGGGGGAGTTCGACCGATCCGGTGCGCGTGTCGCCCTCGCCACCACGCTGCCGGCCGCCGTGGTGCCACTCCTCGCCGTCGTCGACGAGCTCCCGGTGCGGACGTCCGGCAAAGTCGATCGTGCCGCGCTCCCGTGGCCGCTCCCCGGCATCGAGACGCCGGTCACCGGGCTCAGCCCCGCCGAAGCGTGGCTCGCCGAGCAGTGGCAGGCGGTGCTCGGTCTCGCGGTCCCCGACCGCAAGGCCGACTTCTTCGATCTCGGCGGCGGATCCCTCTCCGCCGCACAGCTGGTGTCGCGCATCCGTGTGCGGGTGCCCGAGTACTCGGTCGCCGACATCTACGACGTGCCGCGCCTCGGTGCGATGGCCAAGGCGCTCGGTCCGTTCCTGACCGACGACGACGCGCAGAACTTCCGTCGCCCCGAGCCGACGCCGCGCTCGACGCAGTGGGTGCAGTCGCTCGCCGCGGTGCCGCTCTTCATCCTCACCGGCGTCCGCTGGCTCATGTACATCCTGACCGCCGGCACGATCCTGCAGCTGTGGCCGGGCTTCGAGGCGCTGCCGTCCGCGCAGTGGTGGGTCCTGGCCATCGGACTTCTGCTGTTCGCGACGCCGTTCGGACGGATGTCGATCGCCGCCGGGTCCGCGCGTCTCCTGCTCGCCGGCCTGCGGCCGGGGGACTACCCCCGCGGCGGCACCGTGCACATGCGGCTCTGGCTCGCCGAGCAGATCTCCGACCAGATCGACGCGGTCGGCCTCGCCGGCGCACCATGGGTCACGTACTACGCCCGCGCGCTCGGCGCGAAGATCGGGCGCGATGTGAACATGCACACGCTTCCGCCGATCACCGGGATGCTGGAGGTCGGAGACGGCGCGTCCATCGAGCCCGAAGTCGACCTGAGCGGGTACTGGATCGACGGCGACCTGGTGCGCATCGGCCCCGTGCGGGTCGGCGCGGACGCGACCGTCGGCACCCGCAGCACCTTGGCCCCGGGCACCCGCATCGGCCAGCGTGCCGAGATCGCTCCCGGCTCGGCCGTGTTCGGCCGCGTGCGCGCCGATCAGTCCTGGGCCGGATCGCCCGCCGTGCGGGTGGGCGGCACCGACGGGGACTGGCCGGACTCGCGACCGCCCGTCGATCACCGGTGGGTGTGGGCCTATGCCGCCTCGGCTCTCGTGCTCGCCCTTCTTCCGATCGGCTCCTTCGCCGTCGGCGGCGTCGTCCTCGCCCTCGGGCTGCGCGGAGCGCCCGACCTGTGGGCTGCCCTGGGCGCGTCGTTCCTCTGGCTGATCCCGGCGACGCTCACCGTCGGGCTCGTGTACGCGATCGCCGTCGTGGGGCTCGTCCGGCTGATGTCGATCGGCCTGCAGGAAGGGACGCACCCGATCCGCAGCCGGATCGGCTGGCAGGCCTGGACCACCGAACGGCTGCTCGACTCCGCGCGCACGATCCTCTTCCCGCTGTACTCCAGTCTGTTCACACCCGTCTGGCTGCGGATGCTGGGAGCCAAGGTCGGACACGATGTCGAGGCATCCACCGTCCTGCTCATCCCGTCGATGGCAGAGATCGAAGACGGCGCCTTCCTTGCCGACGACACGATGGTCGCCTCCTACGAGCTGCACGGCGGGTGGATGCGGGTCGGCGCGGTGCGGATCGGCAAGCGGGCGTTCCTGGGCAACTCCGGGATGGCGGCGCCAGGCCATCGGGTGCCGCGCGACGGCCTGGTCGCGGTGCTGTCGTCGGCTCCGCTCAAGGCGAAGCCGGGGTCTTCCTGGCTCGGGTCGCCGGCCGTCCGGCTGCGCCGCCAGTCGGCGGAAGGCGACGAGAGCCGCACCTACGCACCGCCCGCCCGGCTGCGCATCGCGCGGGCGCTGTGGGAGCTCGGCCGGCTCCTGCCCGTGTTCGTGACCTGTGGAATCGGACTCCTCGTGCTGTTCGTGCTCGCGGGCATCGTCGACGCGGTCGGGCCGATCTGGGCGCTCCTGCTGTCCGGGCCGGTGATGCTCGTCACGAGCGTGGTCGCGGCAGCCATCTCGGTCGCGGCGAAGTGGATCATCGTCGGCCCGATCCGCGCGGGTGAGCAGCCGCTCTGGTCGAGCTTCGTGTGGCGCACCGAGGTGTCCGACACCTTCACCGAGATGGTCGCGGCACCGTGGTTCGCGCGCAGCGCCGCCGGGACGCCGGCGCTGGCCGTGTGGCTGCGAGCACTCGGCGCGCACATCGGACGCGGCGTGTGGTGCGACAGCTACTGGCTGCCCGAACCGGATCTCGTGACGCTCGGCGACGGCTCCACGGTCAACCGCGGGTGTGTGGTGCAGACCCACCTCTTCCACGATCGGATCATGAGCATGGACACCGTGGAGCTCGAAGCGGGGGCCACCCTCGGCCCGCACAGCGTCATCCTGCCCGCCGCCTCGATCGGCGCGCATGCGACCGTGGGCCCGGCGTCACTCGTCATGCGGGGTGAGACCGTCCCCGTGGGATCCCGCTGGAGCGGAAACCCGATCGGACCCTGGCGCGCGGTCAAGGTGCGCGCCTACCAGTCGACATCGTGAGACGCCACGACGACTACGCGCCGCAGAGCGGCGATCTGACCTTCGACGTCGAATCGTATGACCTCGATCTCACCTATCGCGTGCGCACCAACCGGCTCGAAGGGCGAGCGCTGATCAACGCCGTCGCCGCTGTCGAGACCCGTTCGGTCTCGCTCGATCTCGTGGGCCTGCGCGCGACGCGGGCGCGCATCGACGGCGACCCGCGCACCGGGATGCTCCAGGGCCCGCGCAAGCTCCGCATCACCCCGCCGCGCCCGCTCGCGGCGGGCGAGGCCTTCTCGATCGAGGTCGTCTACGGCGGCGCGCCCGCACCCCGGCGCTCGCGGTGGGGGCTGATCGGCTGGGAAGAGCTCGAGGACGGTGCTCTGGTCGCCGGCCAGCCGATCGGCGCCCCGACCTGGTTTCCCTGCAACGACCGCCCCGACGATCGCGCGCGCTACCGCATCGCCGTCACCGCCGACGAGGGCTACGCGGTCGCCGCCACCGGGGTACCCGGACCGATCACGCGCTCCCGCGGCCGGGTGCGGCGCGAGTTCACGGTGCAGACCCCGATGGCGACCTACCTGGCCGCCGTCCACGTCGGCCGCTATCAGGAGACCATGCTCGGCCGCGCGCGGATCGTGCACCCACCGGCGATCGCCACCGCTGTCACGCGGGCGTTCGGCGACGCACCGCGCATGATGGCGTTCTTCGAGGATGCCTTCGGCCCGTACCCGCAGGAGGAGTACACGATCGTCGTCACCGCCGATGCGCTGGAGATCCCCCTCGAGGCGCAGGGACTGGTGGTGTTCGGCTCGAATCATCTGGATGCCGCGTCCGAGCGTCTGATCGCCCACGAACTGGCGCATCAGTGGTTCGGCAACAGCGTCGGCATCGCGCGCTGGCACGACATCTGGCTCAACGAGGGTTTCGCCTGCTACGCGGAGTGGATGTGGTCGGAGGCGTCCGGAGGTCCGACGGCGGCGGCCCACGCGAAGAGCCAGTACGACCGGCTCCGCCGGCTTCCGCAGGACCTCATCCTCACCGACCCCGGGGCCGACACGATGTTCGACGACCGGGTCTACAAGCGCGGAGCACTCACTCTCGAGGCGCTGCGGAGGCGCATCGGCCGTGCGGCGTTCGCCGACCTGCTGCGCCGGTGGGTGGCCACGCAGCGCCACAGCCTCGTGACGACAGATGACTTCCGCGCCTGCGTCGAGGCGGCCACGGGCGAGACCCACGAGGATCTGCTCAGCGCGTGGCTGGACCGCGCTCCGCTTCCGGCGCTCGACGCGGCCGCACGGCGACGCTGACCAGGACCCCAGCAGGCCCGGCGGCGTCCCAGCCTGCGAAGGCGGTGCCACCCGGGACGACGGCATCCCACTCGCTCTGGTCCTCGCGCTCGCGCACGGTGACCTCGGCGGGCTCGACGCGCAGTCCCCTTCCATCCGCCTTGAGGGCCGCCTCCACCCGCGTCCAATCGCGCAGGGACGTGCGATCCTGACCGAGGATTCCACGCAGGCCGGCGGCATCCCGAGCCGTGTCGTGCTCGCGCTCCGCATCGATCCCGAAAGCGTCGAACAGATTGCCATCGGCGACCCCGACGACGGCGAGGGGTCTCGCGTAGGAGACGCTCGCCAACGTGTCGGCGCCCGCCACTCGCACCGGGCCGTGCGGGCCGCCGCATCGAGGGCACGGGTTGCTGAGCTCGACGCCATCGGGCAGCAGGCCCCGCAGCAGCCGCCAGGCGGTTTCGCGGCGCGGTTCGCCCGGCGGGACAGTCGCCCACGCAAGCTGCACGCCGGTCGCTGTCACACCTTCGGCTCGTGCGTCTCGATCGCCACGATCCCGGAGCCCGGATTCGTCGCCGACAGGTGCACCACCGAGAACGCTCCGGTGTCCAGCGCCGAGGCGCTCCCGAGATAGGAGCCGCGCAGGGTGCCGGTCGCCAGGGCCAGCTCGGTCAGGATCTCGGGGAGCTC
>NZ_JBFUFC010000092.1:0-14534 GCF_056403635.1 Microbacterium sp. P2_F9
ACTGCCGAGAGGGCAGGTCCACGCCGCGGCGTGGACCTGCCCTCTCGGCAGTTCTGTGGGTCTTAGTTGTCAGGACGCGCGGCGGGCGCGGGCGGCGCGGCGCTTGAGGGCGCGGCGCTCATCCTCGGACAGTCCTCCCCACACACCGGAGTCCTGTCCGGTCTCGAGGGCGTACTGGAGGCAGATCTCGGTCACTGTGCAACGTGCGCACACCGACTTGGCCTTCTCGATCTGATCGACGGCCGGCCCGGTGTTCCCCACAGGGAAGAACAGTTCGGGGTCGACGGTCAGGCAGGCGGCCTTGTCGCGCCAATCCATGGGGGTGCTCCTTGTTGCGAAAGCGATAGATGATCAGAGCCCGGATTCGGGTCCGGTACTCTGTGTGGGAAGTGCGAGCGGTTGCTCGCCCCACGTCGCTGTGGGAGCACACGGCTTCCTCTATGATCCCATGGCGCGCGCCGTGGGATCAAGACTTCAGCCCGGGTGATTCTGTCGAAGATGCTGGGCATTCCCTCAATGGCATGGAGGGTTCGCACAATCCAGCCGTACCAGAGCGAGGATTTGTCAGGAATGCAGACAAATGTGGCCAGTCGCGCCGCCGCCGTCATCGTGGGACTCGAAGCCGTGGGACTGATCGTCATCGTCGTCCGCGAACTGCTCTCACTCCTCTCGGGTGATGCCGCGTCGGCGCCCAGTGGAATCGCTCTGCTCGTGCTGACCGCCGTCGGGGCGGCGGCCGTCGCCGCCTTCGCGCTCGCGCTGTGGCGCGGCCGATCCTGGGGGAGATCCGGGTCGATCGTCGTGCAGCTGCTCATCCTCGCGGTGGCGCTGGGCGCGGCCACCGGGGCCTATGCGGAGCCGATCGTGGGCCTGGCCATCGCGGCACCTGCGGTGGTGGCGCTGATCCTGCTGATCCTCGGCGCTCGGCGTGCGGCATCAGATCCGGACATCGACGACACGACCTCGGGCTGACGGACGGCTCGGCTCAGCCGACGTGCAGAAGCGTGCGCAGGCGACCCACGTGGCCCGTGGCCCGCACGTTGTACAGGGCATGCTCGATCCGGCCCTTGGCGTCGATCACGAAGGTCGAGCGGATGACGCCCTGGATCACCTTGCCGTAGTTCAGCTTGTCGCCCCACACGCCGTATCGGCGATGCACCCGGCGATCCGGGTCGCTCAGCAGGTCGTAGGTCAACCCGTCCCGTTCCCGGAACCTGCGCAGCTTCTCCGGGTCGTCGCGCGACACGCCGAGCACGACGTACCCCGCCGCCTGCAGCGGCGCGAGGCTGTCCCGGAAGTCGCACGCCTCCTTGGTGCACCCCGGGGTCATCGCCTCCGGGTAGAAGAACAGGATGACCCGCCGTCCGCGCAGAGCGCGCAGCTCCACCGGTCGCTCGTCCTGATCAAGCAGGATGAACGTGGGGGCCATACGCCCCACCTCGAGTCGCRCGGCGGTCATCGGTCTCCCTTGGATTCGACGGTACGGCCCTTCTCGGCGAAGGTCTCCAGCAGTCGCTGCAGGGAGTCCAGCCGCGCCGCGCCGGTCGGCCCGAGCCGGCCCTCGTCACGCGCCTCGATCATCGCGCAGTCCGGGGCATCCGGAAGATGCGTGCAGCCGCGCGGGCAGTCCTCGGCGATCTCCGCGAGTTCGGTGTAGGCGCGCAGGATGTTCGCGGGATCCACATGGCCGAGGCCGAACGAGCGCACCCCGGGGGTGTCGATCACCCAGCCGCTGCCTTCGGCGCCGCGGTAGCGCATCGAGACGGTCGAGCTGGAGGTGTGGCGTCCGCGCCCCGTCACTTCGTTGACGTGGCCGGTGGCCCGCCGGGCTTCGGGAACGAGCGCGTTGACGAGGGTCGACTTGCCGACACCGGAGTGCCCGACGAAGACCGTGGAATGCCCGACCAGCGCCGCGCCGATGCGTTCGAGCGGCATCTCATCCTGCGCACTCGTGAACACCTCCAGGTCGAGTCCCTCGAAGTGCGTCAGGAATTCGGCCGGGTCGGCGAGGTCGACTTTGGTCACCACGAGCAGGGGACGGATGCCGGCATCCAGCGCCGCGACGAGGTAGCGGTCGACGAGCCGCGCCCGTGGCTCGGGGTCGGCGGCGGCGACGACCACCAGCATCTGGTCGGCGTTGGCCACCACGACCCGCTCGACCTGGTCGGTGTCGTCGGCGCTGCGGCGCAGCAGCGAGGTGCGCTCCTGGATGCCGACGATCCGGCTCAGCGTCCCCTCGGACCCGGAGCTGTCTCCCACGACCTTGGCGAAGTCGCCCGTGACGATCTGCTGACGGCGCAGCTCTCGCGCGCGCATCGCGACGGCTTCGTGCTCGTCCGGCGTGTTCTCGCCCATGAGCACCGCGTAGCGGCCGCGGTCCACGCCGAGGATCCGTCCGAGCTGGGCGTCGGAATGCGCAGGGCGGCGCTTCGTGCGCGGCCGGTTGGCTTTGGGGTTGGGGCGGACCCGAATGTCGGCTTCGTCGAACTCGGGTTCGTCGTCGTCGTCATCCGCGAGCCAGCTCACGATGCCTGCAGCGCCTCCGAGCGCGGGGTCGCGTCGTCGGAGCCGCCGGTGACGAGCCGCTCCCACAGCTGAGGGAACTCGGGCATCGTCTTGGCGGTCGTCGAGATGTCGTCGATCTCCACGCCGGGCACCGCGAGCCCGACGAGCGCGCCGGTCGTCGCCAGGCGGTGATCGTGGTGCGCGCGCCAGCGTCCGCCGTGCAGCGGCTGCGGGATGATGCGGATGCCGTCGGGCAGTTCGTGCGCTTCGCCGCCGAGCGCGCGCAGCTCTCCGATGAGGGCGGCGATCCGGTCGGTCTCGTGCCCGCGGATGTGCCCGATGCCGTAGAGGGTCGTCGGCCCGTCCGCGAACGCGGCCAGCCCGAAGATCGTCGGTGTCAGCTCGCCCGCAGCCGACAGATCGAGGTCGACGCCGGTGATGTGCTGGCCGGCCGCCACGGTGAGCGCGCCGCCCCTACGCGAGACGCGTCCGCCCATGAGCGAGAGGATGTCGGCGAGCAGTGCGCCGGGCTGGGTGGAGTGCGCCGGCCAGCCGGCGACCGACACCGAGCCTCCGGTGATCATGGCCGCGGCGAGGAACGGTGCGGCGTTGGAGAGATCGGGCTCGATCGCGAGGTCCTTGCCGCGCAGCGCTCCCGCTGGGACGACCCATTCGCCGGCGGCCGGTCGTTCCACGTGCACGCCGCGGTGCGCGAGCGCCTCGATCGTCATGTCGATGTGCGGCATGCTCGGCAGGCGTTCGCCGCGGTGGATGAGGTGGAGCCCGACGTCGAAGCGGGGTGCCGCCAGGAGCAGCCCGGAGACGAACTGGCTCGACGCGCTGGCATCGATCACGACCTCGCCGCCGCGCACGTGGCCGTGCCCGCGGACGGTGAAGGGGAGCGCCCAGTGCCCGCCGTCGTCGATGTCGACCCCGACGTCGCGGAGCGCCTTGATCATGGCGCCCATCGGGCGGTGCAGCGCGCTCTCGTGCGCGGTCATGGTGACTTCGCCCTCGGCGAAGCCGGCGAGTGCGGCGACGAACCGCATGACCGTGCCCGCCTGTCCGCAGTCGACCTGGACGCCACCCTGCAGCGGCCACCGCGGCGTCACGACGAGGTCGTCGCCGAAGGCGCCTGTGCCGGGGACGGCCTCGATCGTGACTCCGAGAGTGCGGAGCGTGTCGATCATCCGTGCCGAGTCCTCGGAGTGGAGGGGGGCGGAGAGATGGCTCGGGCCGTCTGCCAGCGCCGCGAGGATCAGCTCGCGATTCGTCAGCGACTTGGAGCCGGGAATGGTCACCGAGGCGTTGAGCGGGCCGGGCGCGACAGGCGCGCTCCAGGCGCCGCGCACACCTGGCGCGGACTGTGGGGAATACCCGTCGACGGTCATCGGGTTCTACCCTACTGAACCGCTGGATCCATCCAGCGCAAGAAGGAGCCGGATGATCGTCACACTTGATCGCCCTGTCGTGGACGTCCAGGAAGCCTGGGACAGACACGAAGTAGACTGGCGTGTGATGAACGAAGAGCCGGATGCCGTGACCGACCGGCGCACGCAGTTCGAAGAGCAGGCTCTGCCGTTCATGGACCAGCTGTACGCCGCGGCTATGCGCATGACGCGTAACCCGGCCGACGCCGCTGATCTGGTGCAGGAGACGTTCGTCAAGGCGTTCGCGTCGTGGCACACGTTCACGCAGGGGACCAACCTGAAGGCGTGGCTGTACCGCATCCTCACGAATGCGTACATCAACACCTATCGCAAGAAGCAGCGTGAGCCCTACCAGGGGACGATCGACGATCTCGAGGACTGGCAGCTCGGCGGTGCCGAGTCCACGACCGCGTCGAGCACGCGCTCTGCGGAGGCGGAGGCGATCGATCGGATGCCGGCATCCGTCGTCAAAGACGCGCTGCAGGCGATCCCGGAGGACTTCCGGCTCGCGGTGTATCTTGCGGACGTCGAGGGGTTCGCGTATCAAGAGATCGCCGACATCATGAAAACACCGATCGGCACCGTGATGAGCCGTCTGCATCGTGGCAGGCGCATGCTTCGCGAACTGCTCGCCGATTACGCCAAGGAGCGCGGCATCAAGGCCGCCGCCACAGGGAGCGCCAAATGACCGATTGCGGATGCGACAAGGCCCGTCGCGATCTCGAAGAGTACATGCGCAACGAGATGTGCCGGACGGAGCACTCGGACATCGCGGAGCATCTCGAGCAGTGCGCGGAATGCCGTGACGAGGCGCTCGTCGCCAAGACTCTGACTGATGTCGTGGCGCGGGCGTGCAAAGAGACCGCGCCCGAGGAGCTGCGCGATCAGGTGCTGATCCGGCTGCGCGAGGCGCAGGCGACGCACTAGACCGCCGGCGCGAAGATCTTCAGCGCCGCGGGCATCACGTCGATCGTGATCGGGAGTGTGGCGATCGGGTCGCCGTCCGCATAGGCGGTGACACCGGGCGACACGAGTCGCACCGACCGGACGCGACGCATCGAGACCTCGGGTGATGAGCCGTGCGTGCCGCGGTAGGCGCGCGCGAGCAGGCGCAGCAGGGCGAGGCGTCCGGAGGGCCGGATGAGGGTGACATCCAGCAGCCCGTCCGCCGGATCCGCGTCCGGGCAGATCGGGATGCCGCCGCCGTAGCTCGTCGTGTTGCCGACGGTCGCCATCAACAGGTCACCCGCGATGCGCTCGACGGAGTCATCGGCGAGCCGCAGCTCGACTTCGAATGGCATGCCGCGCAGGCGCAGGAACTCCACCAGGATCGCGATCGTGTACCTGGACTGGCCGCGCGGCCAGGTCATGGCGTTCGCGCGATCGTTCACGAGTGAGTCGAACCCGCTGGCGAGCACCGACCCGAACAGCTGCGTCGATCCGTCCGCCCTGGTGACGCGGGCGAGGTCGACCGTGCGCGTCGCACCGGCGGAGACGAGTTCGGCCGCGGCGGCGACATCCAGCGCCCGAAGGCCGAGCGCACCGGCGAAGTCGTTGCCGGTGCCGGCGGGCACGATGCCGAGGGGGATGTCGGTGCCGGCGAGTTCCTGCAGCGCCAGGCTCACTGTGCCGTCGCCGCCGGCGACCACGACGGCGTCGACGCCGAGACCGATCGCGGTGTGCAGCAGCCGACTGGACTCCGCCGCGCTCCCGCCGCTGATGACCGTCGTGGCGAGTCCGCGTTCGCGCAGTCGGTGCGCGGCGTCCATCGCCGCGCCGGTGTGCGCGCCGGAGCGAGCGGTCGGGTTGACCAGGAGGGCGATTGTCATCGTGCGGGGGCCCCTTGCGGCGTTGCGGCGGCGCTGACCAGCACGCCGGGATTCATGATGCCATGCGGGTCGAGCACGGACTTCGTCGCGCGCAGGAGCGCCATGCCGAGCGGGCCGATCTCCGCTTCGAGGTACGGCAGGTGGTCGCGACCGACGGCGTGGTGGTGGGTGATCGTGCCGCCCGCCGCCAGGATCGCGCGGGACGCGGCATCCTTCGCTCCCTGCCACTGACTCAGCGGATCGGCGGTGAGCGCGGCGACGACCGTGAAGTAGAGCGAGGCGCCGGCCGGATAGACGTGCGAGATGTGGCACAGCACGATCGGCTTCGTCCCGGCCGCGGTGAGCGTCTCGCGCAGCGCGGCCGTGACCGCGGCTTTGAGAGTCTCCAGCTGCGCCCAGATCGTCGCGGTCTCGAGCGTCTCGGCGAGCACGCCGATGTCGAGGAGCGTGTCACGCAGGGCGGGGGACGAGAACCGGCCGCGCTCCCAGGAGCGGGCCGGCTCCTCGCCGCGCGAGGCTGCCCCGTGTGCGCGGAACACGGCGTCGAGCGCCGATCGCGTCGCTTCGGCCTCGGCGGCGGTGGCGCCTTCGCACGTCGCCACGGCGAGGCATCCGCGCATCCGCGTGAAGTGCCCGCCCAGGGCGGCGTTCGTGCGGGTCTCGGTGTCGTCGCTCACCCGCAGGACAGTCGGACGGATGCCGCGCTGCGTCACCTCGCGGAGGGCCGAGGTGGCTGCGGTGAAGGTGGGGAAGGTCCACGAGCCGTACGAGGTGGCGGCCGGCACCGGGCGGATCCGCACGGTGACCTCGGTCAGCACGCCGAAGGCGCCCTCCGATCCGAGGAACAGTTCCCGCAGGTCGGGGCCGGCGGCGCTCGCGGGCGCGCGCCCGAGCTGCAGGTCGCCGGCGGGGGTGGCCACCCGCAGGGCATGCACCAGGTCGTCGAACCGGCCGTACCCGCGGGATGCCTGGCCGCTCGACCGCGTCGCCGCGTACCCGCCGAGCGAGGCGTACTGGAAGCTCTGCGGGAAATGCCCGAGGGTGTAGCCGCGCGGGCCGAGCAGCTCTTCGGCCTGCGGCCCGGTCGTCCCGGCGCCGAAGGTGGCGAGCAGCGACGTCTCGTCGAGGTCGATGAGGGCCGCGGTGGCGGCGAGGTCGAGCGCGACGACCCGATCGAACCCGAGCCCGCCGGGGTCGACGCCGCCGACCACGCTCGTGCCTCCGCCGAACGGGACGACGGCGATGCGACGCTCGTCGCACAGCGCGAGGACGGCCAGCACCTCGTCATGCGACGAGGGGAACACCACGGCGTCCGGGGCGGTCTGCGGCTCGCCCCGTCGCCGGGCGAGGAGGTCGGGCGTGCTCTTTCCGCCGAGGTGCAGCATCCGGATGTCATCGTCGCGAGTGACCGCGGCGGCGCCGACGACAGCGGCCAGTCGGGCCAGGTCGTCGTCGGACAGCCGGGAGGCGATGAGCACCGGGCGCGGGAGCCGCGGCACGGGGTGCGCCTTGCCGGGGAGGAGCGCCGACACGATCGCGCGGGCGCCGGCCGGGAGTGCGGCGGTCTCGTCGCCCCAGGCATCCCAGCGGGAACGCGGCGCGGGTGCCGGGCGGGCCACGGGTGTCGGCGATGACATGGACGACAGTATGACACATTATGTATGGTTGTCACATGGCATCGAAGCCGGTCGGAGGCGCGTCCGCAGCGGTCGCGGCCGCCGCGGCGCCCCGCCCGTCCTCGGCCCCCGACACCGAGACCGCGCTGCTGGACGCGGCGCTCGCCGAAGTGCTCGAGCACGGCATCCGTCGCACCACCGCGTCCGACATCGCCCGCCGTGCCCGGGTCTCGCGCCAGACCCTCTATCGCTACTGGCCGGATGCGCAGGCGGTGTTCGCGGCGCTCGTGACCCGCGAGCTGCTGGCCGCCCTGCCGGAGGCGCCCCCCGCCCCCCAGGAGGTCGGCGATCTCGTGGACGTCGTGGTCGACACCGCTGACCGGATCAGGCGGATGCCGCTGCTCCACCGGCTGCGCGATACCGACCCTGAGCTGCTGAGCCGGTACGTCCTGGAGCGGCTCGGCACGAGCCAGCGCGCGATTCACGCCGATCTCTCCCGCCGGATCGCCGCAGCGGGTCTCGCGGCGGCGGACCCCGACGCGACTGCGGCGATGGTGCTGCTCATCGTGCAGTCCGCGGTGCAGTCCGCGCCGCTCGTGGCCGAGTGGCTCCCGGACGATCGCTGGCGCGCCGAGCTGCGGCGCGCGCTGGCCGGTTACCTCGGCGGCGCCCCGTGACCGTCCGGATCCTCGGGCGCACCCCGATCTCATCGGCCCTGAACGCGGCCCGGCGCACCCGGGAGCTCGCGGCGCTCGCCGCCCACCCTGTGGTCGACGTCGTCGTGATCGGCGGTGGCATCACCGGGGCGGGATTGGCGCTGGATGCCGCGAGCCGGGGTCTGCGCACGATCCTGGTGGAACGCCACGACCTCGCCCACGGCACGAGCCGGTGGAGCTCGAAGCTCGTCCATGGCGGACTGCGCTACCTGGCGTCGGGCCAGTTCGGCATCGCGCACGAGAGCGCCGCCGAGCGGCACCTGCTCCTCACCCGGATCGCTCCGCATCTGACCCGCCCCCTGGCCCAGGTCGTGCCCCTGTACGCCCCCGATCACCGGTCCCGCGGCGCGGTCGTCGCCGCCGGGTACGGCATGGGCGACGGCCTGCGCCGATTCGTCGGCACGCCGGCTGCGGTGCTCGATGCGCCTCGGCGGATCGGCTCGGCCGAGGCGCTCCGGCTCGCCCCGGCGCTGCGCGCCGAGCACCTCCGCGGCGCGATCCACGGCTGGGACGGACAGCTCATCGACGACGCCCGGCTCGTCGTTTCGGTGGCGCGCACGGCGGCGGGGTACGGGGCATCCGTCCTCACCCGCGTCGAGGCGCTGAACGCGACGGGCGCGGGCGTGCGCCTGCGCGACACGCTGACGGGCGAGGAGTTCGACGTGTCCGCGCGCGCGGTGATCAGCGCGACCGGGGTCTGGGCCGGCGCCCTCGACCCCGAGGTGCGGCTTCGGCCAAGCCGTGGCACGCACCTCGTGATCGATGCCGCCCGGTTCGGGCTGTCCGACGTGTCCCTCACCGTGCCGGTGCCCGGCTCGCGCAGTCGATTCATCTTCACTCTTCCCGCACCGCACGGACGTACGTACGTGGGCCTCACTGACGTGCCCGCCGAAACACCGATCCCGGACGTGCCCGAAGCCACCGAGGCGGAGATCGATCTCCTCCTCACGGTCATGAGCACCGTGCTGGCCGAGCCGCTCACTCGCGCCGATGTGATCGGCACCTATGCGGGGCTGCGGCCGCTCGTCACCTCGGCTCACGGCGAGGTCGACACGGGCGATCTGTCCCGCCGGCACGCGATCCTCGAGTCCGCCGACGGCGTGCTGACGGTCGTCGGGGGAAAGCTCACCACCTACCGGCGCATGGCGCAGGACGGGATCGACGAGGCCGTGCGCCGCCGCGCACTGCCGACTGCGCAGCCTTCGCGCACCCGGGAGCTGCCCCTCGTGGGGGCGTGGCCGCGCGAGCGACTCGCCGAGATCGGCGCGCCGCCCCGGCTGCGCCGGCGCTACGGGGCGGAGGCGCCGTTCGTCGCCGCACTGCCCGATGGACCCGCCGCCGCCCGGGGGGTCACCCCGCAGGAACTCGAGTGGGGTGTGCGGGTCGAGGGGGCCCTGACGGCCGATGACCTGCTCGATCGCCGCACGCGTCTCGGGCTGGTCGCCGCGGACCGGGAGGCGTCGACGGATGCCGCGGTCGCCGCCTTCGCCCGCGCCGGGGTCGAGCCGGCCTGATGTTGGCAGAAATCCTTCGCACGACGACTGACAGCCACAACGGCGGTGTGGGCGGGGTGGAAGACACTGGAGCGGTGACTTCGCAACCGGCCTCCGCCCCCGCCAGAGGGAGCCTCGGGCTCGTCCAGGGCACGGCCCTCTACATCGCGTCGGTCCTCGGCACCGGGCTGCTCGTGCTGCCCGGGCTCGCCGCCGAGGTGGCGGGGCCGGCGAGCATCGTCGCGGTCATCGCGGTGCTGGGGCTCTCGGTGCCGCTGGCCGGCACTTTCGCGGTGCTCGCGGCGCGCTATCCCGACCCTGGCGGGGTCGCCAGCTACGTGCGGCGGGCGCTCGGCGACACCGCGGCGCGGATGACGGGCTATTGGTTCATGTTCGGCGTGTGCGCCGGGGCGCCCGTGGTCGCGGTGCTCGGCGGCGAGTATGTCGCGGCGGTCGCGGGCATCGACCGGTCCGCCGTCCCGATCATCGCCGCGGCGATCTTCGTCCCGCCGTTCGTCTCCAACGCGTTCGGCGTGCGGATCGCAGGCTGGGTGCAGTTCGTGCTCACCGCGCTGCTCCTCGCCGTCGTGGTCGGTGTCGTCGCGGTCGCCGCCCCGGCCGTCGAGCCGCAGCACTTCACGCCGTTCCTGCCGCATGGGTGGGCAGGAGTGGGCACCGCGATCAGCCTCTTCATCTGGGCCTTCGCCGGCTGGGAGGTCGGCACGCACATCTCCGGCGAATTCCGCAATCCGCGTCGGGTCATCCCGCTCGCGACCGCGATCGCCCTGGTCGTGACGGGCGCGTGCTATCTCGTCCTCCAGGTGATCACCGTGGGCGCGCTCGGCGACACCGCGGGCGACGGCCAGGTGCCGCTGCTCGAGCTCGCCCGGCTGCGATCGCCCGGTGCGGGCGCGATCGCGGTGGGGGTCATCGCCGGCATCGTCGCACTCGGGGTCCTCAACGCCTACCTCGCCGCCTTCGCGAAGCTGGGCGCCTCGCTCGCCACCGCGGGCGACCTGCCTCGTTGGTTCGCCAAGGGGGTCGCCGCGGGCGAGGTGCCCCGGCGCGCACTCGGGCTCACCGCAGTCGTCGCGATGACCTACTTCGCGCTGATGGTGTGGTCGAGGCTCGACCTCACCCCGTTCATCCTCGTGCACACGAGCAGCATGGTCGCGATCTACGCCCTCGGCATGGTCGCGGCGGTCCGCCTGCTGCGCCGAGGCACCTTCGGGTGGTGGCTCGCCGTCGTCGCGGCGGTGCTGTGCGCCGGGATGCTGGTGCTCGCGGTGCGGTCGCTGCTGCCGGCCGCGGTGCTCGCGGTGGCTGCGCTCATCGTCACGATGGTGCGCAGACAGCTCGGGCCGCAGTCGAAGGAACGACCACGGCCCGAGGTGACGGATGACGTCAGAGCGTCAGCGCCTTCTGCATGAGCTGAGCGTGCTCGACCGCGTGCACCTTGGGTGAACCGGTCGCGGGCGACGCCGCGGCCTTGCGCGAGACGCGGCGGATGGTCCGGCCGTGCAGGTGCTTGACGACCTCGAGCGCGATGAACGGCCACGCGCCCTGGTTCTCCGGCTCGTCCTGCACCCAGACCAGCTCCGCGTTCGGGTAGCTGTCGATCACGGCGTTGAGCTCGACCACGGGGGCGGGGTAGTACTGCTCCATGCGGACGAGGGCGATCTCCGGATTCGGGTTCTTCTCGAGCTCAGCCTTGAGGTCCCAGTGGATCTTTCCCGCGTGCAGCAGGACGCGCTTGACGGCGGCCTTGTCCTGGATGCGGACATCATCCAGCACCGGCTCGAACTTGCCGGTGACGAAGTCCTCGACCGGGCTGGTCGCGCCGCGCAGGCGCAGCATCGCCTTGGGGGAGAAGACCACGAGCGGCTTGCGCGGCCGGGCGTAGGCCTGGCGACGCAGCAGGTGGAAGTACGACGCCGGAGTCGACGGGCGGGCGACGATCATGTTCTCCTGCGCGCACAGCTGCAGGTAGCGCTCGATGCGTGCCGACGAGTGGTCGGGTCCCTGGCCCTCGTAGCCGTGCGGGAGCAGCAGCACGACGCTCGACTGCTGGCCCCACTTCTGGTCGGCCGACGAGATGAACTCGTCGATGATCGACTGCGCCCCGTTGCCGAAGTCGCCGAACTGGGCCTCCCAGAGCACCAGCGCATCCGGCCGCTCCACCGAGTAGCCGTACTCGAAGCCCATCGCCGCGTATTCGCTGAGCAGCGAGTCGTAGACCCAGAACCTGGCCTGGTTGTCCGACAGGTTCGCGAGCGGGATCCACTCCTGACCGTTGATCCGGTCGTGCAGGACGGAGTGGCGCTGCACGAACGTGCCACGGCGCGAGTCCTGACCGGCGAGGCGGACGTACGTGCCCTCGACCAGCAGCGATCCGAAGGCGAGGAGCTCGCCGAAGGCCCAGTCCACGCCGCCGTTGCGGCTCATGTCGCGGCGCTTTTCGAGCAGCTGCTGGAGCTTGGGGTGGACGGTGAAGCCGTCGGGCTTGTTCACGAACGCGTCGCCGATGAGGTGGACGAGCTCGGTCGACACGGCGGTCGTCTCCGGTGCACCCTCGACGGTGGCCACGTGCGCGGCATCCGCGATCACCGGCGATGTGCCGGTCTCGGCGGCGTGCGTCTCGGCGAAGGCGATCTCGAGGCCGTTCTGGAAGTCCTGCTTCGCCTTCTCGTACTCCTCTTCGGTGATGTCACCGCGTCCGACGAGCGCCTCGGTGTACAGGCGGCGCACCGAGCGCTTGGCCTCGATCAGGTTCGTCATGAGCGGCTGCGTCATCGAGGGGTCGTCGCCCTCGTTGTGACCGCGGCGGCGGTAGCAGACGAGATCGATGACGATGTCGCGGTGGAAGCGCTCGCGGTACGCGAACGCGACCTGGGCCACCCGCACGACCGCCTCGGGGTCGTCGCCGTTCACGTGCAGGATCGGCGCCTGGATGGTCTTGGCGACGTCGGTGGAGTACACCGAGCTGCGACCGTCCTGCGGAACCGTCGTGAAGCCGACCTGGTTGTTGACGACGACGTGGATCGTGCCGCCGGTGCGGTAGCCGCGCAGCTGCGACATCTGGAGTGTCTCGACGACGACGCCCTGGCCCGCGAAGGCCGCGTCGCCGTGGACGATGAGCGGCAGCCACGAGAACGAGCCGATCGGCTTGCGGTCCTGCTTCGCGCGGACGATGCCCTCGAGCACGCCGTCGACGGTCTCGAGGTGCGAGGGGTTCGCCGCCAGGAGCACGGGGATCTCGTCGCCGCGGTCGTCGACGAAGGTGCCCTCGGTGCCGAGGTGGTACTTGACGTCGCCCGATCCGCTCTTGCTGCCGACGGCGACGGCGCCCTCGAACTCGCGGAACACCTGGCCGTAGGTCTTGCCGGCGATGTTCGTGAGGACGTTCAGGCGACCGCGGTGCGCCATGCCGATGGCAACGCCGTCGAGCCGGGCCTGGGCGGCGCCCTGGAGGATCTCATCGAGCAGGGGGATCAGCGACTCGCCGCCCTCCAAGCTGAACCGCTTCTGGCCGACGTACTTGGTCTGCAGGAACGTCTCGAACGCCTCGCCCTGGTTGAGCTTGCTCAGGATGCGGAGCTGCTCGTCGTGGCCGGGCTTCTGGTACTTGACCTCGACGTTCTCCTGGAACCAGGCGCGCTGCTCGGGGTCCTGGATGTGCATGTACTCGATGCCGCTCGTGCGGCAGTACGAGTCGCGCAGCACGCCGAGGATGTCGCGGAGCTTGAGCAGCCGCTTGCCGCCGAAGCCGCCGGTGACGAATTCGCGGTCGAGGTCCCAGAAGGTGAGGCCGTGGTTCTCGATCTCGAGGTCGGGGTGGGTGCGCTGCCGGTACTCGAGCGGGTCGATGTCGGCCATCAGGTGGCCGCGCACGCGGAACGCGTTGATGAGCTCCTGCACGCGCGCGGTCTTGTCGACGCGCTCGGCGATGTCGACGTTGATGTCGTTCGCCCAGTGGATGGGGGCATACGGGATGCGCAGCGCCGCGAAGATGTCGTCGTAGAAGTGCCGCTGGCCGATGAGCAGCTCGTGCACCTTCTTGAGGAACTCGCCCGAGCCGGCGCCCTGGATGACGCGGTGGTCGTAGGTGCTGGTGAGGGTGATGGTCTTGCCGATGCCCAGCTCGACGAGCGTCTTCTCGCTGGACCCCTGGAACTCGGCAGGGTACTCGAGAGCGCCGGCGCCGACGATGCAGCCCTGGCCCTTCATGAGCCGAGGCACGGAGTGCACGGTGCCGATGCCGCCGGGGTTGGTGAGCGAAATCGTCGTGCCCTGGAAGTCCGCGGCCGTGAGCTTGTTGCCGCGGGCGCGGGTGACCAGGTCCTCGTAGGAGGCGAGGAACTCGCCGAAGGTCAGCGTGTCGGCGCGCTTGATGCTCGGCACCATGAGTGCACGGGTGCCGTCGGGCTTGGGCAGGTCGATCGCGATGCCGAGGTTGATGTGCGCCGGAGCGACCACCGACGGCTTGCCCTCGATCTCGGCGTAGAACACGTTCTGGCTCGGGAACTCCTTGAGCGCCTGGATGATCGCCCAGCCGATCAGGTGCGTGAAGCTGATCTTGCCGCCGCGGGTGCGGGCCATGTGATTGTTGATCACGATGCGGTTGTCGATCATCAGCTTCGCCGGCACGGTGCGCACGCTGGTGGCGGTGGGCACGGTGAGTGACTCGTCCATGTTCGCCGCGAGGGCCTTCGTCATGCCGCGCAGCGCGGTGACCCGGTCCTCTTCGCTCGAGGCTTCGCCGGTCGACGGCGTCACGGTGGGTGCCTGCGCCGGGATCGGCTGGCTCGCCGCGGGCCGCGTGGTCGTGCGGGCGACCGGCTGTGCGCCGATCACCGGGATGGGAGCCGTCACCGGGTGGCGATCGGATGCCGCGGCCTCGGGTGCGGCGGGCGCCGCCGCTGGGGCGGCCGGGGCTGCCTGCGGC
>NZ_JBFUFC010000093.1:0-14534 GCF_056403635.1 Microbacterium sp. P2_F9
CACGGGGCCTGGGCGACCGGCCGGGCGCACCGAAGCCGCGGGCTTCTGCTCGACGGGTGCCGAGTGCGACGCTCCATCCGCCTCGAGGGCGGCGCGAAGCTTGCGAGCCACGGGCGGCTCAATGGTGGACGAGGGGCTCTTGACGAACTCGCCGAGCTCCTTCAGCTTGGCGAGGGCCACCTTGCTGTCGACTCCGAGTTCGGAGGMGATCTCGTGCACGCGTGGTTTTGCGTTTACCACAATTCTCCTGTCTGAGGTCTACCCAGACAGGGCAGACCGTTAGTTGCGGACGGGACTCATTTCGAGCCGTTCACTTTGTTTCCATAGCCATTCAGCCGTTTCTCGATGGTCTGCATGTCAAGCGGGCCTGACACACGCAATGCCCGCACGAAGGCGCGACGCCGGATGGCGGCATCCACACACTCATACGTCTCATGCACCCACGCACCCCGCCCGGGCAACGACGCTCGCTCATCTGGGACGAGTGAGGATTCGAAGACGACCACCCTGAGCAGGGAGGACCGGGGGGCACGCGTGCGGCATCCGACGCACGTTCGTACGGCTTCCATCGTACACCTCAGGGCTGGGGGACCGCCGCCAGGCCTCAGGCGTCCTCGAGGATGCTGTCGGGCTGGATGTCGATCTTCGCGCCGGTCAGCTTCGCCGCGAGTCGCGCGTTCTGGCCTTCCTTGCCGATCGCGAGCGACAGCTGGTAGTCGGGCACGAGCGCGCGCACGGCCTTGCTCGAGGCATCCAGGATGAAGCTCGACGTCACCTTCGCGGGCGAAAGGGCGTTGGCGACGAACTTCGCGAGCTCGGGGTTGTAGTCGACGATGTCGATCTTCTCGCCGTTGAGCTCCTCGGTGACGGCGCGCACGCGACGGCCGAGTTCGCCGATGCAGGCGCCCTTGGCGTTGATTGTCGGGTCGTTGGCCTTGACGGCCACCTTGGTGCGGTGGCCGGCCTCCCGGGCGAGCGACACGATCTCCACAAGGCCCGCGGCGATCTCGGGCACCTCGAGCGCGAAGAGCTTGCGTACGAGGCCCGGGTGCGTGCGGGACACCGTGATCTGGGGGCCCTTGGTGCCCTTCGAGACGGCCGTGACGTACACCCGCAGGCGCGAGCYGTGGGTGTACTGCTCGCCGGCGACCTGCTCCTCGGGCGGGAGGATCGCCTCGATCGAGCCGAGGTCGACATGCACCATGCGCGGGTTCGGGCCCTGCTGCACGATGCCGGCGACGATGTCGCCTTCCTTGCCGCGGAACTCACCGAGTACGGCGTCGTCGGCGATGTCGCGCAGGCGCTGGCTGATGACCTGCTTCGCCGCGAAGGCGCCGATCCGTCCGAAATCGTCGGGGGTCGCCTCCTCCTCGCCGATGACGACTCCTTCTTCATCGCGGAGGGGCACGAAGATCGACACGTGCCCGCTCTTGCGATCGAGCTCCGTGCGAGCGCCCTCGGGCAGTTCGCCGGTCGGCGAAGTGTGCTTGGCGAAGGCGGTCAGAATCGCCTGCTCGATGATCYGGACGAGTTCYTCGAAGGGAATCTCCTTCTCACGCTCGATCGTCCGCAGCAGTCCCAGATCGACATCCACACTGGCCTCCATATTCAGCTCTCACCGACGCCAAACTGCCGCCGGAACCCTACTACGTTACCGGATGCCGCCTCCGGCGACGCTGGGAAGGTCGACCGCAGAGCCTGAGTCCGCGCCGTGTCAACCCCCTTCGGCGTTCACGTGGCCGCGACGAGCCTGGACTTATGACAGACGACACGATGACTCAGCACGACGCGGCCGCACGCTTGAAGGAGCTGGTCGAAGACATCGACTTCACGATGCTGACGACAAAGGATGCCGCTGGCAGCCTCGTCAGCCGGCCGATGAGCACCCGCCAGATGGACGAACACGGAGACATCTGGTTCTTCCTCGCCGACGACTCGAAGAAGGCGCATGAAGCCGAGGCCGACGGCGACATCGGGCTGTCGTACGCGGACGCGAAGGGGATGCGGTTCGTCTCGGTCGCCGGCACCGCGAGCGTCGTTCACGATCGCGCGAAGATGGAGGAGCTCTACACGGCGTCCCTCGACATCTGGTTCGAGAACGGGCTGGACACGCCCGACATCGCGCTGCTTCGGGTCACGCCCGTGACGGCCGAGTTCTGGGAGCCGAAGCACGGCAAGATCGTCATGGCCGCCGGCATGCTCAAGGCCCTCGTCACGAAGGACACCCCCGACGACACGATGCGCGACGAGACGGTGAGCTTCTGAGCGCCCGTCCCGGCGATCCCCAGCGGGTCCGACCGGGTGAGGGCGTCCGTCAGCGCGCGGTGAGCCGCGCGACGACCTCGGCAGCCGGGACGACCTCCCGGTCGCCGGTGCGACGGTCCCACAGCTCGACCTCGCCGGTCGCAGCTCCTCGACCGACGATGACGATCCGCGGCACGCCGACAAGTTCGGCGTCGCCGAACTTCACGCCGGGCGACACCTTCGGGCGGTCGTCGTAGAGGACGTCGAAGCCTGCTGCCTCGAGCCCGGCCGACACCTGCTCGGCGAGCTCGAAGGCCACGGCATCCCGTCCCGTCGCCACGACGTGCACGTCGAACGGTGCCACCGACTCGGGCCAGATGAGGCCCTTCTCGTCGTTGTTGAGCTCGGCCATGATCGCGAGGATGCGGGTGACGCCGATGCCGTACGAGCCCATCGTGACGGTGACGAGCTTGCCGTTCTCGTCGAGCACCTTGAGGCCGAGCGTCTCGGCGAAGAAACGGCCGAGCTGGAAGACGTGGCCGATCTCCATGCCGCGAGCGAGCTCGATCGGGCCGGAGCCGTCCGGTGCCGGGTCGCCCGCGCGAACGGTCGCGACCTCGACGAAGCCGTCGCCCGTGAAGTCACGACCGGCGACGAGGGTATGAACGTGCTTCTGGTCGATGTTGGCCCCGGTGATCCAGCTCGTGCCGTCGACGACGCGCGGGTCGAGGAGATACCGGATGCCGGTGGCGGACTCCTCGCCGAGGATTGCACCGGTCTCGGACCAGGGGCCGATGTAGCCCTTGACCAGGAGCGGGTGCTTCTCGAAGTCATCGGGCGTGGCGGCCTCGACGGCGACCRGTGCGAAGGCCACCTCGACCCGCTTGTCGTCGATGTCGCGATCCCCGGGAACACCGACGATCACGAGTTCGCGGGTGCCGTCGAGGTGCGTCAGTGCGAGGACGACGTTCTTGAGCGTGTCGGCCGCCGTGTATTCGCCCGCGAGGTGGGCGTTCGAGTGGGCGACGAGGGTCTCGATCGTCGGCGTGTCGGGAGAGTCGAAGATCACCGGTTCGCTGAGACCGTCAAACGGGATCGGCTCGGGCACGACCGTCGTGAACGCCTCGACGTTGGCGGCATAGCCTCCAGCCGACCGCACGAAGGTGTCCTCGCCGACGGCGATCGGGTGCAGGAACTCCTCCGAACGCGCTCCACCCATGAGGCCGTTGTCGGCCGCGACGATGACGTACTCGAGTCCCAGCCGCTGGAAGATGCGCTCGTAGGCGTCGCGCTGCGCCATGTACGAGGCATCCTGCCCCTCGTCGGTGTAGTCGAACGAGTAGGCGTCCTTCATCGTGAACTCACGGCCGCGCAGGAGGCCCGCACGCGGGCGCGCCTCATCGCGGTACTTGTCCTGGATCTGGTAGATCGCGAGCGGCAGATCCTTGTACGACGAGTAGAGGTCCTTCACCAGGAGCGTGAACATCTCCTCGTGGGTGGGGGCGAGAAGGTAATCGGCCCCTCTGCGGTCCTGCAGCCGGAAGATGCCGTCGCCGTAGGACGTCCAGCGCCCGGACTGCTCATAGGGCTCGCGCGGCAGCAGCGCCGGGAAGTGCACCTCGTAGGCACCCGCGTTCGACATCTCGTCCCGGATGATGCCCTCGATCTTCGCTTTGACCTTCAGGCCGAGCGGCAGCCACGTGAAGATGCCGGGCGCGGCGCGACGGATGTAGCCGGCACGCACGAGCAGGCGGTGACTGGTGACCTCGGCATCTGCCGGGTCTTCACGGAGCGTGCGGAGGAAGAAGTGCGAGAGACGGGTGACCACGAGGATCAAGTCTAGAGACACGGATGCCGCGACCCGGCCGATCGGTCCGGCCCGTGCTCCCACCTGCCCCCATACACTGACCAGATGCCCGCCCGTCGCTCCCGCCTGGTCCCGGCCACTGCGACAGGAGCGCTCGTCGAGTCGCTCGCGGCGCTGCGGCAATCGCTCGACCTGCCAGGCGAGTTCCCTCCCGCCGCGCTGTCCGAGGCGCGGGATGCCGCGCGCTCCGTGTCGACCGACCCAGCCGCGGCCGGACTCGCCGACCTGCGCGACATCGAGTTCCTCACCATCGACCCGGAGGGTTCGCTCGACCTCGACCAGGCGATGCACTTCCAGCGCATCGGATCCGGCGCGGTGCTGCACTATGCCATCGCCGACCTCCCGGCTTTCGTGACTCCGGGCGGGGCGCTGGACGCCGAGGCGCGGCTGCGCGGCCAGACGCTGTACGCCGCCGACGGACGGATCCCGCTGCACCCGCCGCTGCTCAGCGAGGACGCGGCATCCCTCGTCGAGAATTCCGACCGTCGCGCCTTCGTGTGGCGGTTCACTCTGGACGAGGGCGCACGTCCTGTGGAGACGACACTCACCCGCGCCGTGATCCGCTCGCGGAAGCGGTGGACCTATGCCGATGCGCAGGCTGCGGTCGAGGACGGCTCGGCCCCCGAAACGCTGCAGCTGCTGGCGTGGTTCGGTCCGCTGCGTTCCCAGCGAGAGAGCGAGCGCGGCGGCGCGAGCCTCAACGTTCCMGAGACCGACATCGTCGTCGAGGACGGCACCTACCGCCTGGAGCGCAATCCCCCGCTGCCGATCGAGGACTGGAACGCGCAGGTTTCGCTGCTGACCGGGATGGCGGCGGCGGAGATCATGCTCGCGGGCCGCATCGGCATCCTCCGCACTATGCCGGCGGCCGACATCGCGGATGTCGCCGCGTTCCGGGCGCAGACGGTCGCCCTCGGCATCCCGTGGCCCGAAGACGTGCGCTACGGGGACTATCTGCGCACCCTCGACCGAGAGGCGCCGGCTGCGCTGGCGGTGCGCAGTGCGGCCGCGTCGCTCTTCCGCGGTGCGAGCTACGTCGCGTTCGATGGGAGTCCGCCGGCGCAGACGCTCCAGGCCGCCATCGGCGCACCGTACGCGCACACGACCGCTCCTCTGCGCCGGCTCGTCGATCGGTGGTCGCTCGTGATCTGCGAAGCGCTCGCGAACGGGCGGGAGGTGCCGGAGTGGGCGCGCAAGAGCCTCCCCGACATCCCGAAGCTCATGGGCCGCAGCGATCAGCGCGCGGGACAGCTCGACGCCGCCTCCCTCGACCGGGTCGAAGCGGCTCTCCTGCACGGTCACGAAGGGTCGGAATTCTCGGCTGTCGTCCTCGGCGCGAAGGGCGGAGTGGCTCGGGTTCAGCTGACTGATCCGCCCAYCACTGCGAGAGTGAGCGGCGTCACCGCCGACGCCGGCTCGACCGTCGGTGTCCGCCTCGAACGCGCGGACATCGCCACCGGCACCGTCGAGTTCACGCCCGTCACTGCTCGCGCGGACGCATGACGCCGCGGTCCTCGACGAACTCCATGATCGGCACCGCCGACGGGCTCCCGCTCAGGCGTCGCGCCGCCCGACGTGCAGGACGAAACGCACGATCAAGCCGGCGACGAGCGCCCAGAACGCGGCGCTGATGCCCGCGATGGCGATGCCGGATGCCGCCACCAGGAACGTGATGACGGCCGGAAGGCGCTCACCGGGGTCGTCGATCGCCTGCTGAACGGCGGAGCCGAACGCGCCGAACAGCGCGAGTCCCGCCACGGCCGGGATCACGGCGACGGGAGCGAGCAGCACGAGGGCGGCGAACGCCGCCGACGCCGCCCCGAGGACGAGGTAGGAGCCGCCAGTGGACACGCCGGCGATCCATCGCCGTTGGGGATCGGCATCCGCCTCAGGACCCGCTGCGAGCGCGGCACTGATCGCCGCGAGGTTGACCGCGTGCCCTCCTGCCGGGGCGGCGAGCGCGCTGGCGACCCCGGTGACGAGCATCGCCGGCCGCCAGGGCACCGTGTAGCCGAAGCTGCGCATGACCGCGACGCCCGGCACGTTCTGCGAGGCCATCGTGACGATGAACAGCGGGATCGCGATGCCGATGAACGAGCCGAGCGTGAGGGTGGGCATGGTCAGCTCGACTCGGGGGATCAGGAGCCCGGCGTCGAGGGGGGCTCCCTGCTGCACCAGCGAGATCCCCACGACGATCGCCGCCGCGAGGAACGCCAGCGGGACGGCCCAGCGCGGCGCGAGCCTCGCGCACACCAGCCACGTGAGCACGACCGGAATCACGCCCCACGGGTTCACGACGATGCCGGTGATCGGTGCGAGACACAGTGGGAGCAGGACGCCGGCGAGCATCGCCTGTGCGATTGATGGCGGGATCCGAGCGATGAGCCGTCCGAGCTGCGGCCACAGTCCGGTGAGCAGGATGAGCGCCGCCACCACGAGGAACGCACCGACCGCCGCCGGCCAGCCGCCGTCGACGAGTCCGGTCGCGGCGAGGAGCGCAGCGCCTGGCGTCGACCACGCCGCGGTGATCGGCATCCGGAATCGCCACGCGAGTACGACGCACGCGAGTCCCATCGTCACCGAGAGCGCAAGGAGCCCGCTCGCCGCCTGCGCCGGCGTGGCGCCGACGGCGCGCAGGCCGGTCAGCACGACGACGAAAGAGCTCGTGAACCCCACGAGCGCCGTGACGATCCCGGCCGTGACCGGGCGCGTGAGCGACGTCGAGGGCGTGGGATCGGTCATGGATGCCTCGGGCTCGGCGGATCGCGGGGTATGAGCACGCTAGCGCACGGCCCACTGGCCGAAGGGGCGAGGACCCTGCTGCTGATCCCGGTCAGCTGGTGACGACCTGCGCCGTGCCGACGGGGGCCGCGGGGCCCATCTCTGCGGCGAGCCGATTGGCCTCTTCGATCAGGGTGGCGACGATCTCCGACTCGGGCACGGTCTTGATGACCTGGCCCTTGACGAAGATCTGGCCCTTGCCGTTACCTGAGGCGACGCCGAGGTCGGCCTCCCGAGCCTCGCCGGGGCCGTTCACGACGCAGCCCATGACGGCCACGCGGAGCGGCACCGTCATGTCCTTGAGTCCCTCGGTGACGTCGTCGGCGAGGGTGTAGACGTCGACCTGTGCCCGGCCGCACGACGGGCACGACACGATCTCGAGCTTTCGCTCGCGCAGGTTGAGCGACTGCAGGATCTGGTGCCCCACCTTGACCTCTTCGGCGGGCGGTGCCGACAGCGAGACGCGGATCGTGTCGCCGATGCCTTCACCGAGCAGGATGCCGAAGGCCGTGGCGCTCTTGATGGTCCCTTGGAAGGCGGGGCCTGCCTCGGTCACCCCGAGGTGCAGTGGCCAGTCCCCCATCTGTGCGAGCAGTCGATAGGCCTGGACCATGATGACGGGGTCGTTGTGCTTGACCGAGATCTTGAAGTCGTGGAAGTCGTGCTCCTCGAAGAGGCTCGCCTCCCAGCGCGCGCTCTCGGCGAGCGCTTCGGGGGTGGCCTTGCCGTACTTCTCCAGCAGCCGAGGGTCGAGCGACCCGGCGTTCACGCCGATGCGCAGCGAGACTCCGGCATCCTTCGCCGCCTTCGCGATGGCGCCCACCTGATCGTCGAACTTGCGGATGTTCCCCGGGTTCACACGCACGGCCGCACACCCCGCGTCGATCGCCTGGAAGACGTACTTCGGCTGGAAGTGGATGTCGGCGATGACCGGGATCTGGCTCTTCTTCGCGATGATGTGCAGCACATCGGCGTCGTCCTGACTCGGCACGGCGACGCGGACGATCTCGCAGCCAGAGGCCGTCAGCTCGGCGATCTGCTGGAGCGTGGCGTTGATGTTCGTCGTCGGGGTCGTGCACATCGACTGGACGCTGACCGGAGCGTTGCCGCCGACCAGCACCTTGCCGACCTTGATCTGTCGGGACTTGCGACGCGGGGCGAGGGTTTCGGGGACCTTGGGCATCCCGAGATTGACAGCTGGCACGCCCTCCACCCTACGCCGCGGCCGGGAGGCCGAGCCCGCGGACGATCAGTCGGATGCCGCGCCGCGGTGTAGCTTTCCCGCATGAGCCTGAGCCACCACGTCGCTCGCATGACCGGCCGCAACCCCGCGGAGTCGCACCGCGCATCGACTCCGCTCGAGCTGCTGTTCGACCTCACGTTCGTCGTGGCGTTCAGCCAGATCTCATCGCAGACGGCGCACGCGCTCGAGCTGGGGCACATCTCCACCGCGCTCATCGGCTTCGCCTTCACGACGTTCGCCGTGTCGTGGGCGTGGATCAACTACTCCTGGCTCGCGAGCGCCTACGACAACGACGACATCTTCTTCCGCATCGCCACGCTCGTCATCATGATCGGGGTGCTGGTCGTCGCGCTCGGGGTCCCCCCGATCTTCGCTTCCCTCGAGGAGGGCGAGCATCTCAACAATGGCGTCCTGGTCGCGGGGTACGTCATCATGCGGATATCCACGGTCGCTATCTGGCTCCGGGCCGCGAAGCACGACCCCGCACGGCGCCGCACCAGCCTGGCGTACGCCAAGAACGTCGCGATCGCCCAGGTCGGCTGGGTGGCGCTGATCCTCCTGAACCTGCCCATCCCCACGACCACCGCGTTGGTCCTGGTGCTCACCGCGTTCGAGCTCGCCGGACCGCTCTACGCCGAACTGAAGTACGGCCGCACGCCGTGGCATCCGCATCACATCGCCGAGCGCTACGGGCTTCTGGTCATCATCACACTGGGCGAGGTGATCCTCGGCACGATCCTCGCGATCTCCGCGGTTGTGGAGGAGGACTCGTGGACGCTGGAGGCCGGGCTGATCGCGTTCGGCGGAACCGCGCTCGCGTTCGGGATGTGGTGGGTGTACTTCGTCGTCCCGCCGGGTCCCGTGCTCGCGCGGCATCCGCTCCGAGGATTCCCCTGGGGGTATGGCCACATCTTCCTGTTCGGGTCGGTCATCGCGGTCGGATCCGGCCTGCACATCGCCGCCCAGGCGATCGCCGGCCACTCCGGAGTCGATGACATGTTCGCGGTGATCTCGGTGGCGGCCCCCGTGCTCGCCTTCGAGCTGATCCTGTTCATCCTGTATGGCGTCCTGGTGATGCAGTTCGATCCCCTGCATCTGTGGCTCTTCCTGGGGTCTGCCGCGGTGCTCGCCCTCGCGGTGCTCGCCGTCGGGCTCGGCGTGTCCCTGGGCTGGGCGCTGGTGATCATCGCGTGCGCCCCGGCGGTGATCGTCGTGGGGTACGAGACTGTCGGCCATCGCCACGAGGCTGTGGCACTGGAGCGCGCCACCGGATAGTGCCCGCGCTGTGCCCGCGCTGTGCTCGAGCGCCAGGTGCGCCGCGCCGCGGCATCCGCTGGTCTGCTATCGTGACCGCATGTTCGCGAACCTCACCACGTGGTGGCCCGCCCGCTGACGGCGGTGTGTTCGCGTTCCCAGACCACAGACCGCCCGAGGGCGGTCTTTCTCATTTGAGCGACCGCCCGACCCGATGAAAGGCCGGCGATGACACCCAGCCCCTCCCCCCTGCATGCGGCGCTCGCGCGCGCGGAATCATTCGCGCTGATCGCGCGCGACGACTCGACGGTCGAGCTGCTGACCGGCGAGATCGTCGACGTCGAGCGCCTCGCCGACATACCGCTGACGGATGCCGCAGGCACGTCGCGCGAGGTTTTGGCGCTCGTCCCCTTCCGCCAGGTGGTGGAGCGCGGCTTCGAATGCCACGACGACCACGCGCCGCTGCGCTGCCTGATCGTGGCAGGCCACGAGACTTTCCGGCGGGATGACGCGCTCGCCGCGCTCCCGAGCGCTCCGGTCGCCCTGCACGACGCTGGATTCGACATCGCCGACGAGGAGTACGCCGGCATCGTGCGCCGCGTCATCGCGGACGAGATCGGCGCCGGTGAGGGCGCGAACTTCGTCATCCGCCGCGACTTCACCGCGACGATCGACGCCGACGCGCGGACGACCGCGCTCACGTGGTTCCGCGCGCTGCTGGAGTACGAGCGCGGCGCCTACTGGACCTTCGCGATCGTCACCCCCGGGCACATCGCGGTGGGGGCGAGCCCGGAGGCGCACGTCAGCGCACAGGGCGGTGTCGTCACGATGAACCCGATCTCCGGGACCTTCCGCCACCCCGCCGGCGGCGCGACGGCGGATACCCTCACAGAGTTCCTCGAGTCGACGAAGGAGACCGAAGAGCTGTTCATGGTCGTCGACGAGGAACTCAAAATGATGAGCGCCGTCTGCACCGACGGCGGCCGCATCACGGGGCCGCACCTCAAGGAGATGTCCCGGCTCACCCACACCGAATACGTGCTCCGCGGGCGGAGCCGCCTGGACCCGCGCGACATCCTGCGCGAGACGATGTTCGCGCCCACCGTGACCGGTTCGCCGATGCAGAACGCCTGCACCGTCATCACCCGGCACGAGCGCACCCCGCGCGGCTATTATTCGGGTGTCGCGGCGCTGTTCACCCCGCGCCCTTCGACAGGCTCAGGGACCGCGGCGGTCGCGGCCGGAGAGCCTGAGGTGGACGAGCCCACCCACGACCTCGACGCCCCCATCCTCATCCGCACCGCCTATCTCGTCGACGGCCGCCTCCGGGTTCCGGTCGGCGCGACTCTCGTGCGCCACTCCGACCCCTACGGCGAGGTCGGCGAGACCCACGGCAAGGCCGCCGGCGTGCTCGGCGCGATCGGCGCGATCCCGCGGGACGCCCCCGCACCCGTCAAGGTCGACGCCATCGACGAGGACGCCCCGGCGGCCGAGCCGAAGCGCCTCGCCGACGACCCGGCTATCGCGGAGCTGCTCATGTCGCGGAACGCGCGACTCGCCTCCTTCTGGCTGAATCCGCAGGATGCCGCGGGCACGGGCCCGTTCGCGGGTCGATCGGCGATCGTGGTCGATGTGGAAGACCGCTTCACCACGATGCTCGCCCATCAGCTGCGCCACCTCGGCCTCGCCGTGCAGATCGTGCCGTGGAGCGAGGTCACCGACCAGCAGCTCGACGAGACCGGGCTCGTCGTGTGCGGCCCCGGCCCCGGCGACCCGCGCGATCCAGACAGCGCCCGGATCGGCCGGATGCGCGAGATCGTGACCCGCCGGCGGGCCCATGGACGGCCGCTCCTCGCGGTGTGCCTGAGCCATCAGATCCTCGCCGACTCGCTCGGCATCGACCTCGGCCCGCTCGCCCGCCCGCATCAGGGGCTGCAGAAGTCCGTCGACGTGTTCGGGATCCCGGCATCCATCGGCTTCTACAACACCTTCACTGCCCGGGTGGCGCCCGGCACGACCGTGGTCGGCGAGGCCGAGGTCGCGGCCGACCCCGAGACGGGCGACGTCTACGCCCYGCGCGGACCCGGGTTCGCCTCGATCCAGGGACACCTCGAGTCGATCCTGTCGCGCGATGGGATGACGACGCTCGAGCGTCTCGTCGCCCAGGCCCTCACCCCCGTCGACGCCTGAGTCGCGCGCCGCACGCGAGGTCGAAGCCCCGGCTCGCGCGGCCGAAACCGCCTTACGCGCCCGAACGCAGCGACCGCGGATGGCGGTTTCGACAGCGCGAGCCATTCATGCGCGGAGCGAGACGAAACGCCCTAGCGACCGCCAGCGAGTCGCCCGGCGATGAGCCGGCGCTCGGCTTCGTTCGCGGTGAGCTCGAGCGCCCGCAGGTCTGCCTCCATCGCCTCCTCGTCGCGCCCCAGCCGGCGCAGCAGGTGCGCGCGCACGGCATGCCAGAGGTGGTAGCCCTCCAGCGGAGCCTGGAGCGAGTCGACCTCGACGAGCGCGACCGCCGGCCCCTCCACCTCTGCGAGCGCCACTGCACGATTGAGCCGCACGATCGGCGAGCGGTCGTACGCGAGCAGCATGTCGTAGAGGGTGAGGACCTGCAGCCAGTCCGTCTCGTCCGCGCTGTGCGCATCCGCGTGGCACGCGGCGATCGCAGCGTGCAGCTGCCAGCGTCCCGGGCGCCTGAGCATCGCCGCCGTCTCGAGCTCGCGGCGCGCCGCGGCCAGCATCCGGCGATCCCAGCGCGAACGGTCCTGGTGTCCGAGCAGCACGAGCTCGCCGTCGACGGCTCGGGCGTCCTCGCGCGCGCGATGGAACAGCAGCAGGGCGAGCAGCCCGTGCGCCTCGGCCTCGCGGGGCAGCGCAGCGGCGACGACCCGTGCGAGCCACAGCGCATCGTCGGCGAGGTCGCGCTCGGCCGTCGCGTCGCCCCCCGCGACGAGATGCGCTTCGTTGTACATGACCGCGACCACCGCCAGCACGATGTCGAGCCGCTCTGGCCGCTCCACKGGCTCCGGAATCCGGAGCGGGATGCCGGCGGCGCCGATCTTGCGCTTGGCCCGCACGATCCGCTGCGCCACGGCGGTCTCGGTACTGAGCGTGGCCCGCGCGATCTGCGCGGTCGTGAGGCCGCAGATCACCCGCAGGGTCAGCGCCAACTGCGACTCGGATGAGAGCGCAGGGTGGCAGCAGCCGAACAGCAGCGCCAGCCGCTCATCGGGCTCGTCGGGATCCGCCTCKGGCCATGCCGCGTCGGGCTCGGCGAGCAGCGCCAGCTTCTCGCGGTAGCGCTTGTCGCGACGGATGCGATCGAGGGCGTTGTGCCGGGCCGCCTGCGTGAGCCAGGCCGCGGGATTCGGCGGCACACCCCTCGCCCGCCACTCTCGCACGGCCTCCTCGATCGCCTCGGCGACCGACTCCTCAGCCAGATCGAAGCTGCCGAGCCACGCGGCGAGGGCTGCGACGATTCGTGCGGACTCCTCGCGCAGCACCTGCGCGAGGAGCCGATCGGATGCCGCGGCCCGGTACTCCCCCGAGCCCGGGGCCGCGGCATCCGGCGTGCTCATTGCTCCATGTGGCTGTAGTCCACGACCATCGGACGGATCTCGACAGAGGTGCCGGGCAGCTCGAGCATCGGCCAGGTCTTGACGATGGCGATGGCGGCGTCGAGGTCGGCGACGTMCAGCACGCTGAATCCGCCGATGACCTCCTTCGCTTCGGAGAAGGGGCCGTCGGCGACGACGGGCGAGCCGCCCCCGTAGGTCACGGTGGTCGCCGTGGTGACGGGCTGCAGCTCGGCACCGGAGTCGGAGATCTTCTCTGCGTGCGTCCCGAACCAGTCGTAGACCCGGCGGTACACCTCCTCGGCGCGCTCCGGCGGGACCGCGGCGTCGAGTTCGGGCGTGGACGTGAACATGATGACGTACTTCACGGTGGTGATCCTTTCGTCAGGGGAACCGTTACATCCCCACAGCGAACGGACAAGGCCGATTTCGACATCCCGCCGGAAGAAACTCGAGAAGTTCCGACGTCAGAGGATCGAGATCGGGTTGAAGATGTCGGCGAGGATCAGCACGCCGCCCATGATCAGCAGGGCAGCGACGACGACGAAGGTGACCGGCACGAGCTTGGTCGCATCGACCGGCTTCGGGGGCGGCCGGCGGAAGAGCTTCGCCCATACGCGCTTGAGGCCCTCCCACAGCGCGACCGCGATGTGCCCGCCGTCGAGCGGGAGGAGCGGGATCAGGTTGAAGACGAACAGCGCGATGTTGAGCGAGGCGAGCAGACCGAGCATGGCCGACACCCGGTTGATCACCGGCGCGTCGCTGGCGGAGACCTCACCCGCGATGAGCCCGGCGCCCACCACGCTGAGCGGCCCGTTCGGGTCGCGCGGCTGATCGGTGATCACCGAGACGGCGGCGTCGTAGACCTTCATCGGGAGCTGCCAGATGATTCCGGCGACCGCGCCGACGTTGTCGATCGCGGTGGCGGCGCCCGCCCAGATCGGCTGGCGCACGTATTCGATCTCCGGGCGGATCCCGACGAACCCGATCTCCTGCGTGGTCGTGGCGCCGTCGGCAGCGGTGACCTGGCCCTCGATCGTCGCGGGTGTCGCGGTCAGGGTGAGCTCCTCGCCATCGCGCTCCACGACGATCGGGAGCTGCTGTCCGGGCGAGGTGCGGATGATGGCGGAGGCCTCGGCGAAGGTCGCGACCGCCGTGCCGTCGACCGAGACGATGACGTCGCCCGGCTCGATGCCCGCGGCCACCGACGGTGCGGGCAGGTCGGCTGCCGTGCATTCGGTCGTACCGGCGGCCGGTACGCACTCGGACAGCGCGGCCACGGTCGTCGTGGCGGTCTGGACGCCGATGCCGCTGAAGATGATGGTGAAGAGCACGATGGCCAGGAGGAGATTCATCACCGGCCCGCCGAGCATGATGACGACCCGCTTCCAGACCGGGAGCCGGTAGAAGACGCGCTGGTCGTCGGCGCCCTGCAGGGTGTCGTCGTTGGCCGTCTGGGCGTCCTGCACCATCGTGGCGAAGAAGCCGCCCCCGGCACGCCCTGTTCGCCCGGACTCCGCCCCGACGGCCGACGCTCCGACCTGCGCGGGCTTGCGAAGCCGTGGGG